>NZ_RZQP01000059.1:0-31605 GCF_003998165.1 Mesorhizobium sp. M7A.F.Ca.US.007.01.2.1
ATCAGGCAGTGTCCCGCAAACATCACCCACCGGCGGCTGAAGTTGTCGGCAATGGCTCCGGCGAAAACTGAGAGGAAGAACACCGGCAATGTGGATGCGGCCTGGACGAGTGCCACCATGAGGTCGGACGCTGAAATCGTTGCCATAAGCCAACTGATGGCGACCGTTTGCACTAGCCAACCGAGGCTGGAAATCTGGGTGGCCGCCCAAATTGAGCGAAACACCTTGTTTCGAAATGGGGCGAGCGTCTTTGAAACGGGCGGTTGGGGATTTTCGCTCTGCATGAGGTATTGCTGGCCTTCGATGAGCGCTGCGATTTGAGCAAGCGGGTCGATACTTAGACATCGCGGAGCACCGCACGGACCCCAGCTCTATGGAGCTTGCCGGCGACTATTTGCGTATTGAGCCATTCTCATAGTCTCATTCATGAGCAGTCCTGTGCGCAAGCATTGCTTTGCTAAATTCCCACCACAAGCGCGCCGCCGCTGAGACCCGCACCCGCTGCCGCCAAGAGGACTTTCTCGCCAGGCCGAAACGGCTGCGCCCGATGGGCCAGCGACAATGAGAGCGGGATCGTCGCGGCGGAAGAGTTGCCATATTCGGCGATCGTCTTGACGATCGAGTGATCAGCGATGCCGAGGTTCCTGCCGACCGCGTCGAAAATGCGCGCATTGGCCTGATGCGGCACGAAACGATCGAGGTCTTGCGGCCTCAGTCGGGCAGCAGTGAGCGCATCTCTCGAGCAGGCGGTCATCATCTCCACGGCCTTGCTGAATACTTCACGGCCGTCAGTGATCGTCATCCGTGTCTGCGCGAGGTCGAGGTCGGCATGGAACGGAGTGTTGCTTCCCCCGGCGGGAATCTGGATTAGCCCGTAGCGCGAGCCGTCGGAATCCACCGAAGCGCCGAGAATGCCTCGATCCGGGTCATCGCAAGGACTGATCACCATGGCGCCGGCGGCATCGGCAAACAGCACGGCGCTGGCGCGCTCGGCCAAATTGATGCGGTGGCTGAGGATGTTGGCGGCGATGACAAGGCTCGCTTTGCCGTGCAGGCGGGTGAACCCGTCGGCGAACATCAGCGCATAGATGAAGCCGGCGCAGGCGCCGGTCAGGTCGATCGCTCCGGCGCGGCCTAGCCCCAGCCGATGTGCGACCAGCGGCGCGCTTGGCGGCAGAAGGTGATCGGGCGTCGACGTGGCGAGCAAGAGTAGACCGACGTCGCCGCGGTCGATACCGGCATTGGTCAGCGCCATGTCGCCGGCAGAGGCGGCAAGGCCCGACAGCGTGTCTTCGTCTGTTGCCCAGAAGCGCGAGCGAATTCCGGTGCGCCGCTCGATCCAGCCGGGCTCAAGCCCGAGCCGGTCTTCGATTTCCGGGTTCTCGACCTTGCGCGTCGGCGCATGATGGCCGAAGCCGAGAACGCGCGACGATAGGTTCATGGCCGCGAGCCGAAGCGTTCGCCGGCCTCCTCTATCGCGTCATAGAGCCCGTCCAATTCGTCGCTGGTGATGCAATAGGGCGGCAGAAGATAGAGGACATTGCCGAGCGGGCGCACCAACAGGCCGCGCTCAAGGAAAAAAGCGCGCAGTTTTGGCCCGATCTCGGCCAGATAACCGGCTGAGCCGGTGCGTAGGTCGAGTGCCGCGATGGTGCCGGTTGTCCGGCAGTCGGTGAAATATGGATTGTCCCGGAAGCGTTGCAGCCCCGCGGCCTGCCTCGCGCTCAAGACCGCGATCCGCTCGGCCACCGGCTCGTCACGCCAGATCTCGACATTGGCAAGTGCTGCCGCGCAGGCGATCGGATTGGCGGTGTAGGAGCTCGAATGGAAAAACGTCTTCTTGCGATCCTCCGAAAAGTGAGCGTGGAAGATGGCATCGGTGGCGATCGTGGCGGCCAGCGGGATGGTACCACCGGTCAGACCTTTCGAGGTGCACAAGATGTCGGGCGAGACGGACGCCTGTTCGCAGGCAAACATGGTTCCGGTGCGCCCCCAGCCGGTCATCACTTCATCGGCGATCACGAGCGTGCCGGAGGCTTCGGCGATCCTCTTCAATTCGGCAAGAACCCAGGCCGGATACATCAGCATGCCGCCGGCGCCAAGCACCAGCGGCTCGACGATCAGCGCGGCTGCGCGCCGGTCGCGGCTAACGGCCTCGAACCGATCCAGCGTTTCCTGCTCGCGCCCGGCGGCCGGGAAGGGGATGGTGTCGACCTCGAACAGCAAAGGCTCATAGGCGGCGTTGAAGACGCCACGGGCGCCGACGCTCATCGTGCCGATGGTGTCGCCATGATAGCTGTGCTCCATGACGGCGATGCGCGAACGCGACGCGCCGATGTTACGGAAATAGCCGAGCGCCATCTTCAGCGCGACTTCGACTGAGGTCGAGCCACTGTCGGAATAGAACACCCGGTGGAGGCCGGCGGGTGCGATGCCTACAAGCGCCTCGGCCAGCCGTTCGGCCGGCTCGTGGGTGAAGCCCGCGAAGATGATCTGGTCGAGGCTCGAGGCGGTCGTCTCGATGGCCTTCATGATGCGGGGGTGGCGATGGCCATGGGTGACGACCCACCAGGAAGAAATCGCATCGAGGATGCGGAAGCCGTCGGCCTTGTGGAGATAGGCGCCTTCAGTCAGCACGATTTCAGGGAGCGAGGGCTCTAGCGCGTGCTGCGTGAACGGATGCCAGACTCGAGACTCCGCCATCAGTCGCCTCCGGCAATCATGGCCAGGTCGAAGCCGGAAATCATTGCATCTCTCAACGTTTCACCCGTCAGCGGACCGAGGTGCGGCAGCCTGCCCAGCTGCGGCACGCCGCCGAATTCCACGATTGTCCTTTGTGTATCGGCCACCTCTTCGCCAATGAAGGCAATGCCGATGAGCGGGATGGAGCGGGCTCTCAGGGCCTCGATCGACAACAGCGTATGATTGATGGTGCCAAGCGCGGTGCGGGCGCACAGTATGACCGGCAGCCGCCATTGTTCGAATATGTCAATGAACCTTGTCTGTCGATTGAGCGGCACCATCAGCCCGCCGGCGCCTTCGATGACGAGCGGTGTCGGCAGGACCGGAAATGAAAGATCGTCGGCCTCGATCGCGACGCCGTCGATTTCGGCTGATCGATGCGGCGACAGCGGCATCGTCAGTCGATAGACTTCGGGCAGCACGCGTCCGTCGGGCAAGCCGGAAAGCCGGGCGACGACCTCGCTGTCGGTCTCCTCGTTGAGGCCCGATTGCACCGGCTTCCAGTAGAAGCCGTCGAGCAGCCCGGCAAGTCCGGCCGAAAACACTGTCTTGCCAATTCCAGTGTCTGTTCCGGTGACGACGATGCGTTTGGTCATGCTGTGGCCAACACTCCGACGAGAGCCTCGACCATGGCGGAAATGTCGGCTTCGTCGACGTTGAGAGTCAGCGAAATGCGCAGGCGCGACGTACCCTCAGGCACTGTCGGCGGGCGAATGCCGCGTATGTCGAAGCCGCGTGCCTGCAGTCCTGCCGCCACCGCCATGGTGCGGCTGTTATCGCCGATCACAAGCGGCTGGATCTGCGAGCCGCTGGGCATCACGCCGCAGCGTTCGGCCAATTGCCGGCTCGCGAAAGCGACACGCTCGTGCAACTGAGCACGACGCATAGGCTCGTCAGACAGAATAGTCAGCGCCTCACGTGCCGCGACTGCCATCAGCGGCGATGGTGCGGTCGCATAGATGAATGGCCGGCACCGGTTGATAAGATAGTCGCACAGTGTTCGCGGTCCGGTAACGAGCGCGCCGGATGCGCCAAGCGCCTTGCCGCATGTGTGGAGCGTGACGATGTTGTCGCGGCCTTCATACGCGGCGGCCAGTCCCCGGCCGTCCGGTCCCCAGACGCCGGTGGCATGCGCTTCATCGACGACGATGAATGCCTGGTACCGATCAGCCAGCGCGACCAGGCTCTCCATCGGCGCACGGTCGCCATCCATGCTGTAAAGGCTTTCGAAGGCGATCCACACCCGCCCCATGCCGCCTTCGGCGCGCCAGCGGGTGATTGCGTCCTCGACAGCGTCGACGTCGTTGTGCGCGGCCAGCTTGAACTCAGCGCGCCCGGCCTGGGCACCCTCATGCATGCTGGCATGAGCGAGCTCGTCGAGGACCAGCAGGTCGCCTTTCTGCGGCAGGGCCGTCAGCAGAGCGAAGTTGGCGATATAGCCGCTGCCGAAGAACAGTGCACGCTCGGCTCCGAAAAATGCCGCTGCGTCCGCCTCCAGTTGCTCATGTTCCGGTGCATTGCCGCGCAACAGCCGCGATCCGGTGGCGCCCACTGGCGTGCCCCGCGCAATCGCCGTCGAAACCGCATCGCCCAGTCTTTTGGAGGCGGCAAGTCCGATATAGTCGTTCGACGAGAAGTCGAGCCCGGCGCGCGGTGCGAGCGTCCGCAACCGGTCCTTGCGCCCCAGTCCCCGCAAGGTTGCGTCATAGCGGGCAAGAATTGCCTCCTTCATTGCGTGGCGAGTTCCATAGGCTCAATGCCGAGGCGCCGGAACAGAAGGGTATCCTTGTCCTCGCCGGGATTTCCCGCCGTCAGCAGCGTGTCGCCGACAAAGATCGAATTGGCGCCGGCAAAGAAGCACAGCGCCTGCGTTTCGTCGCTCATCGCCGTCCTGCCGGCGGACAGCCTTACATAGGATTTCGGCATCATCACCCGCGCGAGCGCAACGATGCGGACGAAATCGATCGGATCGATGGCGTCGGCCGCGGCAAGCGGCGTGCCTTCGATGGGAATAAGCATGTTGATCGGCACGCTTTCCGGCGGCTCGGGCAGGTTCGCGAGCGTGACCAGCATGTCGATGCGATCGGTCTTTTCTTCTCCCATCCCGACAATGCCGCCGCAGCAGACTTTCATCCCAACCGCGCGCACGTGCCCAAGCGTTTTCAGCCGGTCGGCAAAAGTCCTGGTTGAAATAACCTCGCCATAGTAGCGCTCAGAGGTATCGATGTTGTGGTTATAGTAGTCGAGACCGGCCTGCTTCAGGCGAGCAGCTTGCTCAAGATCGAGCATGCCGAGCGTCATGCAGGTCTCCATGCCGAGGGCCTTGACGCCCTCAATCATGGCGACCACAACGTCCATGTCGCGCTCCTTGGGACTTCGCCACGCCGCGCCCATGCAATAGCGCGTTGCGCCGCCATCACGCGCCTTGGCCGCTTCGTCGATGACATGCTTGACGTCCACCAGCTTCGACGCCTTCACACCGGTTTCGTAATGCGCAGACTGGCTGCAATAGCCGCAATCTTCGGGGCACCCGCCGGTCTTGATGCTAAGGAGCCGCGACAGCTGCACTCGGTTTCGATCGAAGTTCTGGCGGTGGATCGTCTGAGCCAGGAACAGCAGATCGTTGAATGGCATGCCGTAGATGGCCTCGGCCTCTTTGCGGTTCCATCGCGGAGGCGTTCCGTCGACCGATTGCATGGTCTGGTTCACGTCGAACTCCGAGTTCATTCCAATCGTCATCGTCAAACCTTTGTTTGCTAGTCCGGTACGCCTTCTTGGCTTTGGGGCGCACTCGCTAAAGGCGAGCTGCGGCACGTCTTTCCAGCACCTCCTACGCCTGCCGAGCTGATGTTGCTCCTCACGCCGTAATCCTCAGTTCAAGTGCTTGCAGATGTTCTGGTGGTCCGGCATGTCCAGGCCGATGTCGAGGATCGGGGCGCTGTGCGTCAGCCAACCCATGGAGATGAGATCGACACCGGTCGCCGCAATCGCCGCCGCCGTTTTCGGCATCACCCGACCGGACGCCTCGGTGATCGTACGGCCATCCACTATAGAAACCGCGCGGGCAAGATCCTCGACCGACATATTGTCGAGCAGCACCGCGTCAACACCAATCGCGAGCGCTGCATCGAGCTGCTTCAGCGTGTCGACCTCGACCTCGACCTTCACCATATGCCCTGCTGCGGCGCGCGCCCGCTCTATTGCTGTGCGCATATCGCCGGCGATCGCGATGTGGTTGTCCTTTATGAGCACGCCGTCATCGAGGCCGAACCGGTGATTGGCACCGCCGCCGACGCGCACGGCGTATTTCTCCAATGCCCGCAGCCCGGGCGTCGTCTTTCGCGTCGATACAATCCTCGCCTTGTGACCGCGCACGGCCTCAACCATGGCCGCTGTGGCAGTGGCAATGCCGCTCAGCCGGCATAAGAAATTGAGGGCCGTGCGTTCGGCCGTGAGCAGGCCTCGTGCGGGTCCGGACAATCTTGCAATGGTTTCCCCGGCCCCAACCTCGCTGCCATCAGGGCGCCAGATCTGGATGTTGATCGCCGGTTCCACGAGAAGGAAGGCATACGAGACCAGATCGAGCCCGGCAACGACGCCCGCCTGCCTCGCTTTGAGCACCAACGTGGCAGTGCAATCATACGGGATAACCGCATCGGTGGTCAGGTCGCCGGATCTGCCCAGGTCTTCGAGGAGCGCAACGCGCACAATCGGTTCGATCAGGGTCGCGGGGAGGGGGGAGAATGAAGTCATATCAAGTGCTCCGTATGGTAGCCCGGCAATCGAGTGCGGCCGCGGCCCGCATTGCGCTGTGCAGTGTCAGCCGTGATGGGCGCACGTTGGCATCGTGGAGCGGGAAATCGGACCGACAGTGCGCGCCTCGACTCTCTTCCCGCCTCAGGGCCGCCGCGGCGATCATCAGTGAGACCAAAGCCGGACCAGAGGCAGCGACACTATTGGCTGCGATCGGCAGCAGGGTCGCCACCGCTTCGCGCATTGCCTCGCCGTCGCGGATGATACCCAGGGCGGCGGAGACAATCGGGCGGACCACGGAAGCGTCTGGTCGTGGAGGGACGAATGTGGAGCATCTGCGCGGTCGCCGGGTATACGACGTGCCGGCAACGCTTTCGGCAACCCAGCTCGCGGTGACCGCCGCTTCGGTGAGCGAGTTGCTGGCCAGGCGGTTGGCGCCGTGCAGGCCGGTACAGGCCACCTCACCGCAGGCCCACAATCCCTCGATGGAGCTGCGGCCGGCGCTGTCTACGGCGACGCCGCCCATGTGATAATGTGCCGCCGGGCGCACCGGGATCAGGTCGGTCGCTGGGTCGATTCCTGCGCTCCGGCACAATTCGGCGATGCCTGGAAAACGCTTGCCAAATCTCGGGCCGAGACTTTGCCGTGCGTCCAGGAATACGCGGCGTCCAACGGCAAGCTGGTGCCAAATGGCGCGCGCTACGACGTCGCGAGGCGCAAGTTCACCGCCAGGTGTGTCGGCGAGGAAGCGCTCTCCTCGCTCATCGATGAGCACCGCGCCTTCGCCACGCACGGCTTCGCTCACCAGCGGCATCGGCCGGCGCGGACCGTCGAGCGCAGTTGGATGGAACTGTATGAATTCCAAGTCGGCGAGTTCCGCCCCCGCCCATGCGGCGAGCGCCAGCCCGTGACCCCATGAGCCAGCGGGGTTTGTCGTGTCGCAAAACAGCCCGCCGACGCCGCCGGTCGCCAGCACCGCGCGACGCGTGGGCAGAGCGAGCGCGCCGGCTCGTCCTGCTGCGACCACGGCGATGACCGACCCGTCCTGCACGACCAGCCGGCGGACCTCCACATTTTCGATAATGGTGATCGAGGCTGTACGCCGAACCGCGGCGACGAGCGCGCGCACCAACTCGCGACCGGTGGCGTCGCCGGCTGCATGCACAATCCGCCGTCGCGAGTGTGCCGCCTCGAGCCCAAGTCGCAACGCGCGGTCAGGGTGCTGGTCGAAGTCGACGCCGAACCTTTGGATCGTCCTAATCGCTTCGGGTGCAGCTCGTACCACTCGCCGCACCGTGGCCTCATCGCAGAGTCCGTCGCCGGCAGCTATCGTGTCGCAAAGGTGAAAATCTGGGCCGTCGTCGCCCCCGAGACTTGCCGCAAGACCGCCCTGGGCAAGTTCACTGCAGGCTCCGGTTCCAAGCGGCGCGTTGGTCAAAAGCACGACCGGTTCCGGCGCCAGATGAAGCGCCGTCATCAGGCCGGCAATGCCGCCGCCGATGACGACCGGCGCCCCCGCGATTTCGCGAACCTCCAGACTCATAGGGAAAGCATGCGCTCGACCGCGCGGCGGGCGGGGCCGGCAATTTCGGGATCAATCCGGACCTCATGCCGGTTCTGCTCGAGTGCGGCGCGAATGTTGGCCAGGTTGATGCGCTTCATGTGCGGGCACAGATTGCATGGGCGAACGAACTCGACGTCGGGATGCGCGACCGCGACGTTGTCGCTCATCGAACATTCGGTCAGAAGGACGACACGCTTCGGTTTCTCACGCTCGACATAATCCGACATCGCCGCGGTCGAGCCGGAGAACTCCGCCTCCGCGACAACGTCTGGTGGGCATTCTGGATGGGCCAGCACGATGACGCCTGGATGGGCATCGCGCAGTTCCCGGATGTCTGCTGCGGTGAAGCGCTCATGCACCTCGCAATGGCCTTTCCAGGCGATGATCTCGACGTCTGTATCGGCTGCCACGTTCCTCGCCAGATATTCGTCCGGGAGCATCAGCACACGCGCCACGCCAAGCGATTCCACCACCGCCTTGGCGTTGCCGGACGTGCAGCAGATGTCGGACTCCGCTTTTACGGCGGCGGAAGTGTTGACGTAAGTAACAACGGGGACCCCCGGATACCGCAGCCGCATTAGCCGCACGTCGTTTGCCGTGATCGATTCGGCCAGCGAGCAGCCGGCGCGGAGATCCGGGATGAGCACGGTCTTGTTCGGATTGAGCAGTTTTGCCGTCTCGGCCATGAAATGAACGCCGGCAACCACGATGATGTCGGCGTCGACCGTCACCGCCTTGTGGGCCAACGCCAGGCTGTCGCCGACGATGTCTGCCACGCAATGAAAAATTTCGGGCGTCTGGTAATTGTGCGCCAGCACCACCGCATTGCGCTCACGCTTCAGCGCTAAGATGGCTTCAATATCGCCGGCGAACGCGGGCCATTCAACGGGTGGGATCACCCGCCGGACACGCTCATACAAGGACGCAGCCATAGGTAACGCCCCAGTCATTGGCGCCTCGATTATATTCGGTTTGACAATAAGGGAATATATCTACCTTGACTATAAGTATGTCAAGCCCGCGCCAGCGGTAATTTTGTCCCGGCGATAGCCCTGTCGTCGAGGACGGCATGCCGGAAGCGATAAAGCTTCGCCGGTCGGCCGCCCGTGTCGAGGGAGGTCTCCCCGGTCTCCTCAACAAGTTCCTGCTGCTCGACCAATCTCCGGAAGTTCGGCTTGTTGATCAGCCTGCCAGCCAAAGCTTCCACGGTTCGCTGCAGTTGCAGCAGCGTGAAGGAAGGCCGCATAAGCTCGAACACGACCGGCCGGTATTTGATCTTCGAACGCAGCCGCGCGATCCCGGTTGCCAGAATACGACGGTGGTCAGCGACCATTGGTTTGCCAGCCGCGGCCGCAATCGCGTCCCTGCCGCCACCGGCCTCCTCAATCAGAGCAGCTTCATAGAGCAACTCGTAGCGTTGGAGCGTGAGTTCCTCGTTCCAATGGCGGTCGTCGAAGCCGAAGGCTATCGCAGCGCGCTGCCGGCGCTCGCGTTGAGTGGTCGGCTCGCTGGCGCCGCCGGCCCACTCAATCAGGCGGGGCCGCAATCTATCGAGCAGCACAGGCGGCGTGCCGAAGCGGTGGTCCTCCCAGGGAAAATATTCGTACCAACTTTGCCAGCCGCACGCGGCCGAGTTCGTTGCCTGTTCCTTCCTGGTCAATGCGAGATAGCTGATTGAGATGACGCGCTGGTGGCGCTCAGTGCCGATGCGATCGCGATCGGCGAAGGTGTAGAGTTGCTCGATGTATCCAAGTGCATGGCCGGTCTGCTGCTCCACCCACCCCCTCAAACCCGACTGCAGTGATCGATGCTCAAGGGCAAAAGGTCCAGAAGGGAGGGTGTCCGCATGACCGACTGTGAGGACACAGGGCTCACTGTCGTTTACGGCGACCACGACGGCAGTCAGGTCCACTTTGGCTTCGTCAGCTTTGACGGCGGCTTTGCCTTTCTTGGTTCTTCTTGTCTGAGGATCCATGTTTGCGAAAGCGGGTTGGCCCAACGGAGCGCCTTAATCGATTGAATGTAACCTTGGAAGCCAGCACGTCAACACCGGAGTACTCAAGCGCTGTTTTTAGCTCTTCGCAGTCGCACAAAAATATGCCAAACGCGACACCCGCTGTTGGTAACGTAAGGGAAGGGGCCTCGGTTGAGCGCGGCTGGTGAGATAAAAGGGATGACTCCTCCAGATATTCGATCGCGAAAAGGCCAGACGCCACTTGTATGCTTGACGGCCTACACCACGCCGGTCGCGAGGCTGCTCGATCGCCACTGCGACATCGTTCTTGTCGGCGACAGCGTCGGCATGGTGCTGCACGGCCTGTCGTCGACGCTGGGGGTCACGCTCGACATGATGATCATGCACGGACAGGCCGTTCGCCGCGGCCTTGAACACGCGCTGATGGTCGTCGACCTGCCCTTCGGTTCCTACGAGGAAAGCCCAGAGCACGCTTTCGGCAACGCTGCGCGCGTGATGGGTGAGACCGGTTGTTCAGCGGTAAAGATCGAGGGCGGCGAGACCATCGCGGAAACCATCCGCTTCCTTACCGCGCGCGGCGTACCTGTCATGGCCCATGTGGGCCTGACGCCGCAGGCGGTAAACACGTTTGGAGGCTATCGTGTGCAGGGCCGGGGAGCCGATGCAGAGCGGATCAGGCGCGACGCCAGGGCGGTAACTGAAGCTGGCGCCTTCTCCTTGGTGCTGGAAAAGATACCGGAGCAGCTTGCACGGCAGATAACCGCCGATATCGACATACCCACCATCGGCATCGGTGCCTCGCCAGCTTGCGACGGCCAGATTCTGGTGAGCCACGATATGCTCGGGCTCTTCACCTCATTTCGGCCGAAGTTCGTCAAACGCTATGCCGAGCTCGGTGAGCAGGCTGAGGCGGCAATCGCCGCTTACGCCACCGATATGCGGAACCGGCACTTTCCGGCGGTCGAACATCTCTATGTCAACGCCTTGAAGGCCGGTGACTTCACATGAGCGTGCCGATCGCTCGAACCGTGAGCGAGCTGCGCGGCGTCGTTGCGCAATGGCGTCGCTCGGGTGCCACGATCGGTATTGTGCCGACCATGGGAGCCTTGCACGACGGGCATCTGAGCCTCGTGCGGAAGGCGCTCGAAAGGGCCGAGCGGGTGATCGTGACGCTGTTCGTAAACCCCAAGCAGTTCAACAGCCCCGCCGACCTGATTGCCTACCCTCGGACGGAAAGCGACGATGCTGCCAAGCTCGCTCTGCTGGGCACGCATCTGCTCTATGTGCCGGACACAGAGGAAATGTACCAGGTGGGCTTCGCCACGGCCGTTTCAGTGTCCGGCATCAGCGAATGCCTTTGCGGCGCATTCCGGCTCGGCCATTTCAATGGCGTGGCGACGGTCGTGGCCAAGCTCTTCCTGCAGGCCGGCGCTGACTTCGCCTTTTTTGGCGAAAAGGATTTTCAGCAACTTCAGCTTGTCAGGCGCTTGGTCCGGGATCTCGACATTCCGATCACTATTGTGCCCTGTCCGACAGTCCGCGAAGCCGATGGTCTTGCGCTATCGTCGCGTAACGTGCGGCTCTCCCCAGCCCAACGCGCCATTGCCCCAAAACTAGCATCGGTCCTGCTCGATACGGCCGAGCGGCTTGCACGCGGCTCCCCCATCCTGCCTACGCTTGATGAAGCGCGTGCAGCAATTCTGGCTGCCGGCTATCGCGAGCTCGAATACCTGGAGCTTCGCGGAGAAACAGACCTGCAATCGTTAGCAAGCCTTGACCGACCGGCACGCTTGCTTGCTGCGGCTTGGCTTGGCGACACGCGGCTCATCGATAACGTCGCAATATCACCCATCGGTAGTTGGTCAGGTGGGCGGAGCTCTCTCCAATCGGAAGCAGCACAGCAATTGCGGTGATGACGGCGGCGCGTCGTATGCCCTGCAGGGACAGGCCATCATTTAGAACCACGTCTCCGTCGGCTTCCAGCAACCTCCGCGAGGTACGCTAAGCGCAGATGCATCGCGTATTTGAAACCTTGGTCGAGCAACTCTCTGCAAGCGTCGATGCCGTCGATCTCCATGAGGCAATGGCGTCCGCCGCAGCCGGGTTCGACTTTCCGCTCTTCGCTTATTTCACCTACCCATCCGCTTCCGGCGACAGGCCGCGATTGATCTCGAATTATCCATCATCATGGACATCACATTACCTGCAACAGCGCTACCACAGCGTGGATCCCGTGATCCTGCGGGGACTGCGGGGCTGGGATACCTTCGACTGGGGTGTGGACCGCGATCACCGTTATTTGCCGACCTCTCAGCAGGAAGTCCTGGAAAAAGCAGCTGAGTTCGGCATTCGCGGCGGACTGACCATGTCGATGCATGATCATCGCGGCCGGTTCGCCGCACTGACCTTCGCCTCCAACGAGGCGCATCCGCCATTTCTGAGGTCGCTGACGCGCTACGAAAAAGCAATGCAACTGGTTGCGATCAACGTTCATATCCATGCCCGGCGCAGGCTCGCCGAAGATTGCGTGGTAGATGGCATAATGCTCACCCGGCGGGAGTTCGAGTGCCTGAAATGGGCGGCGTGCGGCAAGTCGGCCTGGGATATCAGCCAGATTCTCGGTGTCTCGAAACGCACCGTGACCTTCCATCAGGAAAACGCCAAGGCGAAGCTTGGCGTGCGAACCATCAACCAGGCCGTAGTGCGGATGGCTGCTCGGGCGAGATCCTGATCCTCTCCAAGTCTAGCTGTAAAGGTCTACAGGCTGCATTCATGACGGCTTTGCCCTTCGATTGCGTGGACACATCCCGCACGGAGACGACAATGATGCAGCTGATAACACCCGACTGCTACGCCGAGTTTGCGAGCGAACTCAAGGAAATGCACGGACTTAGGTATCGGGTTTTCAAGAAGCGGCTCGATTGGGAAGTGCAGACCGAAGGCGAAATGGAAACGGACTCGTTTGACAGCCTGAACCCCGTCTACCTGCTTCTCAAGGGGTCCGATTGGCGAACTTGCGGCTGCGTCCGCCTTTTGCCGACCACCGGACCGACAATGTTGCGCGATACGTTTCCGACGCTGCTGGATGAGATGGTGGTCCCTGCGAGTGCCGATATCTGGGAGAGTAGTCGTTTCGCGCTCGATCTCCCTGCGACAGCGCCGAAGGCAGCTGGCGGCCTGGCCCAAGCAACCTACGAGCTCTTCGCGGGGATCATCGAATTCGGCTTGGCCAACAATCTCTCCGGGATCGTAACGGTGACAGATACGCGCATCGAAAGGATCCTTCGTCTCGCGACCTGGCCGTTGTCACGTATCGGACAGCCCAAGCAGGTCGGCAACACCGAGGCAGTCGCCGGCTTCCTCGATATTTCCTACGCCAGTCTCTTGCGCATCCGCTGGAGGGGACGCCTCAACGGGCCGGTGTTGTGGCAACCAGTTCTCATCCAATCGGCATAGCGCCTGCGGATGCTCAGCCGTGACTTGAGTTAAGTCTGCTCACGGCCGCCACCGCCGCCGTGAGGGTGAGCGGACCCGCCCCACGAGCTTTCGACTGTTCCGGTCGATTGGCTCGCGCGGCCGGACTTTGGATTTCCGTAGGCGCAACCCGCAGTCCAGCGTGAGCACGCCAAAATGGCGCCCCTCCGCTTCGTCCAAAGAAGCCAACGTGGCTTCTGAGGTCGTCTTAGAATATTGGACCGGCCGCCGTGAGCGATCGCAACCTCAAAGCTTTGCCGGTATGCCGGTTTGGCCGGACCGTCGGCCAGTCGGAGCAGTCCCCCGATAAGGACCCGAGCTGACGCGCGGTCCAACAGCGCCCGAGCCTATGCTTTGTGCATTACCGTTCGGTTGGCCATGTCGTCCAAGACCGCATGAAGAAGGCTTCCAACCTCCTGCGCAGCGAGCTCTGGCGCAATTCCTACATCGGACAATTGAATGAGCATTTTCTTGGCGGCACAGCGCCAGAACGCGCTCGCCGCCTCGCCGTTCTTGGTCTCGAGGGCCTGGGCGATACTTTCGACCAATATACGTCGCCGATGCAGCGGAAATACGCAAATGTTTGATTCATGCATCAATCACCTCACAGATTCAGTTCCACAAAGAAAAACACCGGCGTCTTCAAAAGAGCCCCGCTAGCGCGGTGACGGTTCGCGGCGACATGACGAGTTCCACTTCCCCATCGACAAGCCATTGGGAGATGAGCCGCCGGACCGCATATCCGGGACCGCACATAAGGTGAACCACCATTGCTCATCCGGCTGCATTTTCCTGGGCCGTTCGACGAGGCGTTCCAGCCGAATTGACGTCCAATGACTTGATCTCTGAAAGGGCAGGGCGGTACGAATCACCCGACTGTTCCGCTGCTTACATTCCTGCGAGCTTGTGTATGAACGATTAAAGCGTGCCCGAGCCGTTCTTGGTGGCCGCCGCAGAAGGGAATCATGTCATCCGCTGCCTATCGTAGGCGGCGCGACTTCTAGCATGACTGCACTGCCCCGACAGGGCTTTGCAATCGCGCGTTTCGAAGCCTATGCTTTGGCATCGGCCGGCATTTACTTCGGTGCAGCCGACAGTAAGACGTACGCGCTCTTGCCCCGTTGGAAGAGAGCCTTGCCCGATCCCTCTTTCGCGACCAGGTGCTGAAGCCCTCACCCCGCAGGACTTCGCGCTTTTGCGACCATCGCTGCATCACGTCGAACCGGGCATCAAGGACAAGTTGGAGGTCGCGCATCAGCCGATCAAGAACGTATATTTTCCCGAGAGGGGCATCGCGTCGGTGGTCGCCACCATGACCGGCGGGCGGCAAGGTGAAGTCGGCATTGTCGGCTATGACGGGATGAAAGGAATTGCCGTCATTCTCGGAAAGGAAAGCACTACCTGGCGCCTGCCGGTTGAAAACCTTCGCCCTGCGATTAGCCCGTCGCTTCGCACCTCAGTGCTGGACTATGCCCACGCGTTCCTCGTCCAATCATGCCGGACGGCACTGGTCAATGGCCACTCCAAGGTCGAAGAACGGCTGGCCCGCTGGCAGCTGATGGTCCACGACCGTGCGGAAGGAGATAAGATCCTCCCGACGCATGAATTTCTGGCGACCATGCTCGCGCCCACCGCCCGGGGTCACCACGGCCCTGCAAATGCTTGAGTATCGAGGACTGGTGCACGCCAAGCGCGGCGAGATCACGATCATCGACCGTGCCGGATTGATAAAGCTCACACATGGCGCTTATGACAAGGAGGAGCAGCGTTATTTCGGCCTGGCCGCTGCCTGAAGCATGTCGGTTGAAACGGGTTCAGCCGACGTCTCCTTGCCCCTCACCAGGTCGCCCAAAAGCATCAGCGGTTTTGAACGAATCGCAGCGATTGTCCGCAATCGGACATAGGCTTGAAGGCGGTCGAATTCGTGCCATAAGTCGGGTTGGTCAGGGTTCAGGGAGGAATTCGTCATGACCAATTCGTTTCACACCGTCACCGTCGAAAAAGCCGCAGAAGCCTATGTCCTTTCCAGGGGAAGGGTCCGCTTTCTCTCCATGGCGCAGGCGATCCGCGCCATCCGAACACTAATGCCGGCATGCAAGGCCACCGACCGCGAGTTGGAGGAACTGTTGGCGGCCGCTTCCTTCGTTCATGGCGTGCCCGTCGCCTTCGACACAAAAACAGCCGATGGTGTAGAACCACGGCTGCATTCCTAAGAGGGCATGCCGCGCCATGCAGACTGTCAGAGGGCATTCGTCAGATGGTAGTCCGCTAACTTAACTGCAGAGTCTAAAGGACGTGTTCCAGCATTGCGAACTCACCGATCGCTTTGTTGCCAAAGCTGCCAGCAAGCGATCGCCTCATCCAGCCGTTTGCACCATCTCATCACAGACATCATCGCGATGCTACCTGTCCAGCATATGTCCAGCATTTCGCAAGGCGGCCAGAAGGAGCCTCGCATAGCCTGTGACATCGATCTGGGCCTGCATCGAAAGGGGCATGCTGGTCCAGTTCTCCAACGGTGCAATGAAAGGTGAGAAGGTGCCATTGACAAGGCAACAACAGCTAACAAGGCCCTCTCGGTCCAATGCCACCACACCGATCTTGTCGCCTGGATATCCAATGGCTGCGACTCGCTGGACCTCCAGGTCACCGTCCACCCGCACGTCAAAAAGAAGGCTACCACGGCTCCTCGTGGCTATCTCAGCCGCCTTCTCATCAAAGCTTGAAGAGAGCAAGCGGACGCTTTCCACCGCCATCTGGAAAATCACCAAATCCAGTTCATTCACGGCCATATGGGCATTTCCGCGCAACGGGTGGTGATTGCAATGACACATACTGCTTGTTCACAGATGTCGGTCACGAACGATCATTCGTCGGGTTCCGGTTCCGACCAACGGTGTCGCCACCTGATCGTGCTGCGGTTCGAACCTTCCGAACGCGAGCCGAGCGCGCTATGAGGTTGGAGTCTAGGTCTCGGACCCTGCCTCGCGGCCTGCTCATCTTTGGCAGACCCGTTGCAACGCCGCCGCGATGGCGCAAACGCCAGATGACGCTGATCCATCGCTTGATCGTGAACTGAGCTTCTGAACACCATTGGGACAGCAGGGTGGAAGGGCTTGACCAACGCTGCCCCCGTTTTCCAAGAGGACCCGTCCTCGATTGAATCTTTCGAGCCCCGTGCAGCGCGCAGCCAAATGATGACCATCTGGACCCAGCTCGCAGACCGCAAGGCAAAGAGGGAACCTTCCAGGCAGCCAAGCTGCGTCGACGCAAAGAGCGGCCTTTGGAGTTCCCAGAATCGACCCTTCCATAGTTGCGACAGGCAACCACTGCACGAGTGTGGGAGAGCGAATCGCAAGCATTGCGTGAGGTCCTGCGCGTTTTCCCCTCTTGCTATTTGGCACATCGTTTGCGCCGAAGTGGGCGCAGCGTTCGACCGGAGCACTGCATGGGAGAGGGAGGAGCCCCACCCCGATCCGGTCAAGGAGAGAGACGGTGTTGGTTCCAAGAGTTCCCCGCGCGATCTTAGCGCCCCGCAAGCGCCATTTTGCCCGGACCTACGTGCAGGTACTTGCCGCCATAATCCTGGGTGCCGCAATCGGCTATTTCCATTTGGAGACCGGCCACAGCCTGAAGCCGCTCTGCGATGCCTTCGTCGATGTCGTCAAGATAATCACCGTACCTGTCATCTTCCTGACAATGGCGACCGGCATTGCCGGCATGAGCGATCTGCAGAAGGTCGGCCGAGTTGCCGCCAAGGCGATGGTTTATTTCCTTACCTTCTCGACGCTAGCACTCCTTGTCGGGCTGATTGTCGCGAATATCGTTCAGCCTGGCGCCGGCCTCAACATCGATCCGGCCTCGCTCGATGTCGAAGCCGTTAAGGGCTATGTGGCCACGGCTCACGAGCAGTCCGTGACCAGCTTCCTGATGAACATCATCCCGTCAACGATTGCCAGTGCCTTCGCGGAAGGCGACATCCTGCAAGTCTTGTTCCTCTCGGTCCTGTTCCTCTCGATCCTGTTCGGCGCGGTCTGCCGCTACAACGGCCGCTCGCTCTTCTCTCTCGTCCGATACATCAAGGACGAGCTGCTGCTCGCAATGTCCTCCTCAGAGGCCGCGCTGGCCTCGCTCATGGAGAAGATGGAAAAGGCCGGCGCCACGCATTCGGTCGTGGGTCTCATTCCATTCAATCTGGACGGCACGAATATGATGCTCGCCGCCCTTTTCATCGCCCAAGCGACGAAAACTGATCTCCCGATCGGCTGCCGGATCCTCATGCTGTTTGTCGCATTGTTCCCTTCGAACGGAACAACCCGCATTACCGGTGCAGGCCTCGTCACAATGGCTGCAACGCTCTTTCTTGTTCCGGCCGCACCGGTCACCTCCGTGGGGCTTATTCTTGGCGTCGATCAGCTTATGTCCGAATGCCACGCGCTGACGGTTTTTCTCCGCAGCGTAGCGGCAACGCTGGCTGTCACCCGGTCCGGGGCGAGCGGGATAAACGACGATTCGGGGAGCGCCTCACTAGCGGACCGTTCAGCGCTCTGGCGGTGGACGGTCAAGTCGCCCGGCGTGGTGAACACAATTCCCCGTGCGAACGACGCTCAGCTATTGGGGTGGACCCGATGGCGCAAAGCCGTATTTGAGAAACCGCCAGATCGCACCGGCACCTGTGCGCCTGTAGCAACTGCGGGGCACGATCAAAACTGACCCATTTTACACCAAAAAGGCGGCCGTTGCTGCCACGCCGTCCATGGATTGGAGACTCATGTCTAAGCCGACTGCCATCACTGTCGCAGCTCTTCTTTTACTCCTCGCCTTGCTGGCGAGCCAATATAGCGCGAACCTGCACCGGCAGGCGTGGTCGACCGACAGGCAAAAGTGGAGCGGCGCATTCGACAACGATCTCCTTCGCCAATCGCCGGCAACCCGCAAGGCGATGCCGTTCTGGTCATATTCAATGACTACCACAACTGTCCGCATTGCAGACTGGCTGATATCAACTACCAAAAAGCCTTCAAGCATGAGCCCAATCTGAAGCTTGTGATCAAACAGTTCCCGGTCCTGGGACCGGATTCCCAATTCCCAGCCTTCGCCGCACTCGCCTCGAGAAAACAGGGAAAGTTCGACGAATTCCACCGCGCCCTTATGATTTCCCCCAGTTGAAGGGTCACTCTCAAGATCGCAGCGCGTGTAGGCCTTGACGTTGAGCAGCTCAAGCGGGAATGCAAGATCCGGCCATCGCAGATGAAATGCGCGCGTCCGCGCACTCGCGAAAGGTCTGCACTTAGACGGTACGCCCGCGTTGGTGGTCGGCGATATAGTGGTCGCCGACCTTGTGGACATGGCCAGCTTGCAACGCTTGCATCGCCGATGCGCGCTCAAAGCGTGCTGGCTCTCGTGCGGGGCAGCATCTGTAGACCGGCCACGCTGTTGTTGCCGGAGCGTGCCGTTTGTGGCAGCTGGCTTTGCTGTCGCTCCTCGTAATCTTGTTGCGGTCATCCAGCTGCCGTGGGCGCCAACAACAATCCTGAGCGCCCGCGCCTGAAGTCGCTGGCCGGGTGCTCGTGAACCGAGCCCGCTTTTCTTCGGCAAGCTCAGGCGGTCTTGGCCCTGCGGCATCGCCCCCTGGCGCGGGGCAGCCTTCGGCTGCTGACGGTCGCCGGCCTGTCGGCCGGCGTCTTTCTATTGTGGCCTTCCCCCTGGCGCAGGGTGGGCAGCACTCCCTTCTAGGCCCGCCGCGGCGTCCCGCAACCCTTCGCTTGTCGCTTTCGGGTCCTCCACTCCGTTCCGGTCCTGCTGATGCAGTCCGCCTCCGACGGCGGGCCTTTCCGGTCGCTTTTGCCGCCCACCCCGCTTCCGGGGAGGGCGCGCGATTGTAGAGCGGAGGACATCACGATGCGTGCAAACAACAAACGTTGCGGCAGCCGACAGGCTGGCGCAGACAGCGGCGGGCGCACCGGCGCCAGCCTTTATCAGGAAATCACCGACCGCATCATTGCCGAACTGGAGCGCGGCACCGTGCCATGGGTCAAGCCGTGGGGCAGGGCAAGGACAGGCCTCGGCCTGCCGCGGAATGCGGCCACCCAGCGCCGATATTCCGGCATCAATATCCTGATCCTGTGGGGCGCGGTCATCGAGCGCGGTTTCCCCAGCCAGAACTGGCTCACCTTCCGGCAGGCGCTTTCGCTTGGCGGCAATGTCAGGAAGGGCGAGCACGGCACCACCATCGTTCACGCTGACCGCTTTGTTCCCAAGAACGAAAAGCAACGCGCCGACACCGATGGCGACGAACCGCAGGCGGTGCCCTTCCTGAAGCGCTTCACCGTCTTCAATGTCGCGCAGTGCGATAATCTGCCCGAACATCTTTACGCCGCCGGCGAGCCTCTGCCTGAGCGCGAGATGGTCCCGCAGGCCGAGGCGCTCATTCATGCAACCGGCGCTGATTTTCGCGTCGGCGGCGAGCGCGCCTTCTACATGCCCGGCAGCGACACCATACAGGTGCCGCCGCAGCCGGCTTTCTTCCACCAGATCGACTATTACCGGACCTGCTTTCACGAGCTTGGCCACTGGACCGGCCACCCGAGGCGACTCGCGCGCGACCTGTCCGGCTCCTTCGGGTCCAACACCTATGCGCGCGAGGAACTGGTCGCCGAAATCGCATCAGCCTTCATCTGCAGCAGTCTCGGCATCGAGCCGACCGTGCGCCATGCCGACTACATCGGCTCATGGCTGACGGTTTTGCGCGAGGACAACCGCGCCATCTTCCGCGCCGCAAGCCATGCCTCGAAAGCCGCCGATTTCCTGCTTGGCCGCAATGTCGATGTCGAAGGCGAGGCACATGCCGAAACCGCCTATGGGAGCGCGCAATCCTCACACGCGACCGCCTTGCGCCTCTGATGACGCAAAGCCGCGCGCAACCAACTCGACAGTTCTTTTGAGGTTGCCCTAACGCCGATGGCCGGCGTTGGCGTCGATCGTTCATCGGACCGAGGTTCGCAAAAAAAGAGGGCGGCATTGATGCCGCCCTCTCGTTGCGAAAGCTGCCAGAGCTGGATTAGAAATCCATGCCGCCCATGCCGCCCATGCCGCCGCCGCCCATGCCGCCAGGCATGCCGCCGCCAGCCGACTCCTTCTTCGGAGCCTCCGCGATCATGGCTTCGGTGGTGACCAGCAGGCCGGCGACCGAGGCCGCGTCCTGAAGAGCCGTACGGACAACCTTGACCGGATCGACGATACCCATGGCGATCATGTCGCCATACTCGCCGGTCTGGGCGTTGTAGCCGAAGGTCGCGCCCTTGTTCTCAAGGATCTTGCCGGCAACGATCGATGCTTCCGCACCGGCGTTGGCCGCGATCTGGCGGGCCGGAGCCTGCAGCGCACGACGAACGATGTTGATGCCGGCGGCCTGGTCGGCATTGACGCCGGTGGCCTTGATGTTGGCCGAAGCGCGCAGCAGCGCGACGCCGCCACCAGCAACGATGCCTTCTTCGACGGCCGCGCGGGTCGCGTTGAGGGCGTCATCGACGCGGTCCTTCTTTTCCTTGACTTCGACTTCCGTCGCACCGCCGACGCGGATCACCGCAACGCCGCCCGCGAGCTTCGCCAGACGTTCCTGCAGCTTCTCCTTGTCGTAGTCCGAAGTGGTCTTTTCGATCTGCTGCTTGATCTGGGCAACGCGGCCCTGGATCTCGGCCTTCTTGCCGGCGCCGTCGACGATGGTGGTGTTCTCCTTGGAGATCGACACCTTCTTGGCGCGGCCGAGCATGTTGAGGCCGACGTTCTCGAGCTTGATGCCGAGGTCTTCCGAGATGACCTGGCCACCGGTGAGGATGGCGATGTCTTCCAGCATGGCCTTGCGGCGATCACCGAAGCCCGGCGCCTTGACGGCGGCGATCTTCAGGCCGCCACGCAGCTTGTTGACGACCAGCGTGGCCAGAGCCTCGCCTTCGACGTCTTCCGAGATGATGAGCAGCGGCTTCGAGGTCTGCACGACGGCTTCGAGAACCGGCAGCATGGCCTGGAGGTTGGACAGCTTCTTCTCGTGCAGGAGGATGTAGACGTCCTCGAGTTCGGCAACCATCTTGTCGGCGTTGGTGACGAAGTAGGGCGAGAGGTAGCCGCGGTCGAACTGCATGCCTTCGACGACTTCGAGTTCGGTCTCGGCGGTCTTGGCTTCTTCAACCGTGATGACGCCTTCGTTGCCGACCTTCTGCATCGCTTCCGCGATCATCTTGCCGACCGACTCGTCGCCATTGGCCGAGATCGTGCCGACCTGGGCAACTTCCTCGGAGGTCTTGATCTTCTTGGCAGCCTTGCCGAGCGCCGAGACGACTTCGGTCACGGCCAGATCGATGCCGCGCTTCAGGTCCATCGGGTTCATGCCGGCGGCAACGGCCTTGTGGCCTTCCTGGACGATCGACTGCGCCAGAACGGTCGCGGTCGTGGTGCCGTCGCCGGCAATGTCGTTGGTCTTCGAAGCAACTTCGCGGACCATCTGCGCGCCCATGTTCTCGAACTTGTCTTCAAGCTCGATTTCCTTGGCGACGGTGACGCCGTCCTTGGTGATGCGCGGGGCGCCGAACGACTTGTCGATGACGACGTTGCGGCCCTTGGGGCCGAGCGTGACCTTCACCGCGTCAGCGAGGATGTTGACACCGCGCAGCATGCGCTCGCGGGCATCGCGGGAGAATTTTACGTCTTTGGCAGCCATTTTTAGCTCCTGGCAGGGGCTTCAATCGAGCCCGGGAATTCAGTTGACGAAAGGGCCTGATATGAGCCGATGATGCCCATGATGTCGGATTCCTTCATGATCAGAAGGTCTTCGCCATTGAGCTTGACTTCGGTGCCCGACCACTTGCCGAACAGGATGCGGTCGCCGGCCTTGACGTCCAGCGGGACCAGCTTGCCAGCTTCGTCACGAGCGCCGGAGCCGACAGCGATGATCTCGCCTTCCTGCGGCTTTTCCTTTGCCGTGTCGGGGATGATGATCCCGCCAGCGGTCTTGGATTCGGATTCGACCCGGCGAACGACCACGCGGTCATGAAGCGGGCGGAACTTCGACTTTGCCATTTTTTCTTCCTCGATGAGAACGGTGAGAAACAGTTCCTCCATCCGGCGGCGCCGGACATGTGGTTAGCACTCACCAAAGGCGAGTGCTAACGTGGCGCTGAAATAGGCTGGCGGCGCGCCGGAGTCAAGGCGCTCGGAGCGCCTCTTGGCGCATGATGATGAACTTACCGGTGCCTCGCCGAACCGAGCACCAGAAGCGGGCACCGTTCCGCCAGCGGATAGCTTCCGCTCGGCACGACGCGCACGTCGCCGAACCAGTTGGCTGCCTCGTTGGTCAGCGTGGCCAGCATCGCGAAGCTGTAGCTTATGTCCGAGCCTGCATAGACGTCGATCGTGTTGATCGAGCTCATGCTCCATCCTGTTCGCGCGGCAAGAGCTTCGCGGTCCGGAAACAGTCTGCCGAATGCATCGCGGATCGTTGCCACCTTGATGGTAAAATCGCGGTCGTCGGTCGTACACGCCATCGCAATCCGCCATTTGAGCGCGTGGAAATTCTCGATCCCGCCGGCCAGAACCAGAGCTTCGATGCCGCACAGATCGTCCGCCGTTTCCGGTCGTGCGAAGACACGGATCGCTGCGCGCCTGCCAGGCTTCAGCACCCTGGCGACCTCGCCAAACAACGAACTGCGCGCCGCCTGGGAAGCGACCGCCGACAGGCATCCGTCGCCGATGACGGCGTCGATGCTTGCGCGGTCCACGGGCAGGTTAAGCCAGTTGCCGGCGATTGCCCGTCGCGAGCCGTCGTCGCCAGCCCATACGCCGGAAATCATGGCCGCCGACTGGTCGACCGCCAACATCGACTTGCCCAGAACTGCCAATTCCGGGGTAACCCCCAAGAGAAGGACATCGGCATTTCCGAGATCAAGTTCGCGATCGAATATAGCGACGGTTTCCGCTGTCGGCCGGAGCGGCGCTTCCAGAAGTTTCCAATGGCGGTGGTAATCGTCCCAATGATTTGTCATGCAATTCCATTGGCCCCCTGCACGCCTGGATTTTGGATATCACCGGGGCTTAATAGAGGTCGTTGGACAAGCCAAGAGATTTCAAGGCATCTACAGACAGTCCAGGAGGTGGATAGTGGCGCGTATCGCCGTGATAACGCATGAGCATGACAGGTTCCTGGGCAGGCGCGATATTCTGCTGCGCAGGAGCAGCCCATACATGCTGTTCGACATTCTTGCGGAATTGAAAAGGCGCGGCCATTCGGTTCGGGTTCAGCAAGGCCTGTCGAAGCCGGTCAGCGCCGATATGGCGGTATTGCATGTCGATGCCACGGTGACGCCCACGGACTATGTCGACTATGCCCGGAGTTTTGCATTCTGCCTCAACATCGGCGCCGCCGACATATCCAAACGGCGGATCAGTGGTGCATTGATCGACAAAACCGACAGCTGGCAAGGTCAGGTGATCGTCAAAAGCAATCTCAACAATCGGGGAATTCCGGAGACGCTCCTCAACCGGCGATCCGAGCGCGCGGGCAAACAGCCGCCGTTTCCGCATTTGCCAATCTTGCACCCCTATGAGATCCACGGATCTCTCGGCGACGTTCCAGACGGCGTCTTTGATTGCGACGATCTCGTCGTGGAAAAGTTCATTCCGGAGAGAGAACCCGACGGTTTTGCTGTTCGTTTCTGGGTGTTTTGCGGAGAGCGCGAGCGCTGCACCCGCTACGTCTCGCCGAACGGCCTGGTCAAGGCATCGGAGACGATCCGGCGCGAGCCCGTCCCGGTGCCCGACGAATTGCGTGAGCGTCGGCGTGAACTCGGCTTCGACTATGGAAAATTCGATTTCGTCATGCATGAGGGCAGGGCCATCCTCCTCGATGCGAACAAGACTCCCGGCCGTCCGCAAAACCTCGTCAAGATGTTCGCGGCCGGCGCTTCGGATCTGACACACGGCTTCGAGGGCCTCGTCCATCGGGCGAAATAGGCGCGGCTCTAGAGAAACAGCCGCAGCTGCGTGTGAATGATAGACCGGTAATCCTCGATGGTCCGGCGGCTTTCCGCCTCGTCCTCGGCGAGCGCCAGGCGCACCACACCGCCGGCGAGCTGGAAGATCAGCAGAACCATGCGTTCGAACTGCTCGCGCTTTTCCGGCTCGATCAGGGCGATGACATGGTCGCAGAACATTTTGGCTTGGTGCCGCGTTTCGGCGAGGTCGAGGTTCTTGAGCGCCTTGTCGGCCTGGATGGCGTTCTGCAGATCCTGGATGGCCGGATCGCCGGCGACACGGCTGAGATAATCATCGAGCAGCCGGTCGGCGGCCACGATGACATCTTTCGCCTCGTGAATTTCGGCGATGATCGTCGTCAGCCGTGCCCGGCTGACCTCTGAAAACCGCTCATAGAGCATCGCCAGGATCGCCGATTTGTTTGGAAAATAGTGGTAGACGGTGGCGATCGGCCCGCCCGCCAGCATGCCGACCTCCTTCATGGTGACGGCGTCGATACCCTTTTCCCCGATCAGCCGCATGGTCGTCGACAGGATCGCGTCGATGCGCTCGCGGCTGCGTTCCTGCTTGGGCCTGCGCCTCGGCTCGGTCGCCATTCTCTTCAATTCCGTCATGCACCGATCTTTCGCACGGTTTTTAGATTCCGGTTGACAAGAAATATGATCAAGTATCAGTTTCTGAAATGCTGACAGGTTGTCAGCTTTTTTGCCGCGCGGCAAGGACGTTGGGGAGGCGCCTTTGGCTTCGACAGATACCGGCCACGCAGGCAGTGGCGACTGGCTGGTCGGCAATCCGACCGGCTGGCAGCTCGCCTCGGCCCTGTGGATCGGTTCGGTCGGCCTGCTCATCCTCGGCCTGCAGCCGGTGCTGCTCGGAGCTCTCTACACCGAAGGCCATGTCAGCGGCGACGAACTGGCGCTGGTCGCCACCGCCGAGATGATCGCCATTGCCATCGGTTCGGCCGTCGTGGCGATGCTGCTTTCGGCCCACAATATGCGCTGGAAAAGTGCCGTCCTTCTGCTGCTCCTGGCGCTGGCCAATGTGTGGACGGCCTATGCCGCGAGCGCCAACATGCTGATTGCGGCCCGCGCCCTTGCCGGGCTCGCCGAGGGCGGTCTGGTCGCCATCGCCACCGAACTGATCGCCCGCTCGCGGCGTGCCGAGCGCATCGGCGGCTATTTCGTCACCATGCAGACGCTGGCGCAATGCGCGCTCGCCCTGTTGCTGGCGCTCTATGTCATCCCGGCCGCAGGGTCGGCGGGTGGCTTCATCGTTCTTGCCGTCGTCTGCGTCGTGTCGCTGGCGGTCGCTTTCACTGTCCCAGGTGACTATGCCGACCTGCCCAAGGAAGAGAATCTGGCCAATGTGCTGACGGTTCCCTCGATGACCGCGCTGCTGTCGGTCTTCTGCTACTTCATGTTCTTCGGCGCGGTCTGGGCTTTCCTGGAGCCGCTAGGCGCGCAATACGGCATCGATGGCCGCACCGTCGGCCTGATCGTCTCGGCCAGCCTCGCGGTGCAGGTCCTGGGGGCGATGACGGCGACCGCGTTCGAGGCGCGCATCGATTATCGCCTTGCCATCGCGGCGATCGGCGTCGTGGCGCTTGTCAGTTCCCTGGTTCTTGCCAGCAGCCCCGGCCTGACGACGTTCTGGGTCGCTGCCCTGGCCATGGGCTTTATCCTGCTGTTCATCGTGCCCTACCAGATCCGTCTGGCGATCACCGCCGACGAGACGCGCACCGCCGTGCTGCTGGTGCCGGCAGCCCAACTGTTCGGCCTGGCGATCGGGCCGATTGCGGCGTCGCTGCTCATCGACGGCAAGGATTTCCGGCCGGTGCCGGAATTCGCCGCCGCCAGCGCGGTGGCAAGCGTGGCGCTGCTCGGTCTCTTCGTTCTTGTGTCACGTCGCCGTCGTGCGGTTGCCTGAGCGGGGAGCGCATGTCGAACACCTGGAGCAACTGGTCGGGCTTCGTAAGTGCCGAGCCCAAGCTGATCGCCAGCCCCGGCGATGTCGGTGAACTCGGTGATCTCGTCCGGACCGCGCCTGGCCCGGTGCGCGTGGCCGGCGCCGGTCATTCCTTCACACCGCTGGTGAAATCGCAGGGCACGATCCTGTCCCTGGAGAGACTGGAAGGGCTGGTCTCGCACGACGCGCAAAAACATCAGGCGCGGGTGCGGGCAGGGACCCGGCTCGGCGCGCTCATGCACATCCTGCAAGGCATTGGCCAGGGCCTGCCCAACATGGGCGACATCGACCGTCAGGCGATCGGCGGCGCGCTGGGCACAGCCACGCACGGCTCTGGGCCGACGCTCGGCGCCTATCACACGCAGCTGGAGACGGTGCAGATCGTCGACGGGCTTGGCAAGGTCCGCGACTTCAAGCGGGCAGGGGATCGGGACATGATCCACGCCATCGGTGTCGCGCTCGGCGCTTTCGGCGTGCTCACCGAAGTGACGCTGAACAACATCGCGACCTACCGGTTGCGCCGCCGCAAATATGTGCTGCCGATCACCGAGATGCTGCGTGATTTCGAGGCGATGATGGCCGCGCATCGCTCGGCCGAATTCTACTACATTCCGTTTTCCGGCTATGCGCAGTTCATCGCCAGCGATTTCAGCGATGCCGCACCCACCACGCGGCCGCCGGAAGAGGACGAGGCGGGTTTGAGGACACTGCGCAGGCTGCGCACTTCACTTGCCTGGCTGCCATCGCTGCGTGGCCGCCTGATCCGATCGGCGGCCGCCAAGTTTCCCGCCGAGGACTACGTGCAGGACTGGCTCAACGTCTATGCTAGCGACCGGCAGACCAAGTTCAACGAGATGGAATATCATTTGCCGTTCGAGGAAGGGCCGAAGGCGCTGGCCGAGATCATCGAGCTGACCGAGAAGCGCTTTCCCGAGGTCTATTTCCCGATGGAGGTGCGCTCGGTCGCGCCGGACCAGTTCTGGCTTTCGCCATTCTACAACAGGCTGACCTGCTCCATCGCCATCCACCACGATGCCGCGAACGATCCTTTGCCGTTCATGCGGGCGGCAGAGCCGATCTTCCGCAGACATGGCGGCCGGCCGCATTGGGGCAAGATGCACAGCCTGAAAGCGGCGGAGCTGAAAAAGCTCTACCCGCGCTGGGATGATGCCATGGCGGTGCGCCGCGACATCGATCCGGAAAACCGCTTCGTGTCGCCCTACATGGCCGGCCTGTTCGGCATCGAATGATGAGCACCTATTTTTCCACCCTCTCGGATGCGCTGAAGACCGCCGGCATCTTCCGACCCTGCCTGCTGCTCGACCGCGATCGGCTGGACGGAAACATTGCCCTGGTAAAAGGGAGGCTGGATCCCGGCCTGGCCGTGCGGCTGGTCGACAAATCGCTCGCCTGCCTGCCGCTGCTTGCGCATATAGGCAAGGCGCTTCGCCATGAGCGCTTCATGACCTTCCACCCGCCGATCAGCGAGGCGGTGCTGAAGGCGTTTCCGGATGCCGATCTGCTCTACGGCAAGCCGATGCCGATCGGTGCGGCAAGGGCTGCGCTGGTGAAGGGTGATGCCGACTGGTCGCGTGTCTGCTGGCTGATCGACAGCGAGGAGAGACTGGCGGAATACGGTGCTCTCGCTGACGAACTCGGCATCGGCCTGCGCATCGCTTTCGAGATCGATGTCGGGCTGCATCGCGGCGGCTTTGCTGATCCCGCGGCCTTGTCGAAGGCGTTGAGCGCGTTGCCGGTCCGGCTGCATTGCGAAGGCGTCATGGCCTACGAGGCGCATGCGCCGCTCATTCCCGGCCTTTTCGGCGGACCGGCAAAGGCATTGGCGGAGGCGTCGGCGCAGGCTGCGGCGTTCGTCGCCTGTCTCGGCGCCGACCACCGCCGTATCCTCAACATCGGCGGCAGCAAGACCGCGCTGCTTCATCGTGGCGGCGCGGCCAATGAAGTGTCGATGGGCTCGGCCTTCGTGCTGCCCAGCGACTTCGATACGCCAGGCCTAGAAGGCTTCCAGCCGGCGGCCTTCATTGCCACGCCGATCCTGAAAGTGGTCGAGCCGATGCTGCCTGGCCCGCCGGCCGTCACCCGCCTGCTGCAGGCGCTCGGCCGGTTTCCGCGCAAGGGCTGCTATCTCTATGGCGGCAAGTGGATGGCCGAGCCGGTCTTCCCCCAAGGCATGAAGACGAACGGCCTGCTCGGCCTGTCCTCCAACCAGCAATTCATGGGCTTGCCCGCCGATGCGGCCGCAAGGCCAGGCGACTACGCGTTTCTAAGGCCGACGCAGAGCGAGGCCGTGCTGCAGCAATTCGGGTCGATCGCCGTGTTTTCCGGCGGAAAGGTCATCGATCGCTGGCCGGCGCTGCCGATGGCGTGATCGAGCTACGCCTTCACCGGTACCCAGATCTCCAGCCCGCCATTGCCGCTGTGGGCATCGAACTCCGGTCCATAGCGCTCGAATTCCGGTGCATCCGCGATTTCGTGACCGGAGTCGGGCAGCCAACTGTTCCAGATCGTGTTGATCGTCCGGCGGATGGATGAGATGTGCTCGCGGTGCGAGAACACCGCATATTTCTGCGCCGGCACCCGCACCCGATAGAAGTCCTTCGGCAGATCCGCAAAGCCGGACACTTCGACGCCGACGACATAGTCGAAATTGCCCGCGTCGTCGCCGTTAAGGCAGACGCCGTAGAAAACGCCTGAGATCTCGCCGGGGATGTTGCCGATATAGGGTGCAAAACGCTGCCACTGCATCGGAATCCCGGCGCTGGTTTCGCAGCTGTAGCGTTCGCCGAGGCCGGCGATCAGGAACGGCCGGCTGGTCTCGAAGCGCGGTGGTTCGAGATTGGTGAGGAAGGACTGGTCCATCAGGATCGGCTCCACGAGGTCGAGGTTGTTGGTCGAGCCTTGCGCGCGCACCAGTTCCGGCGTGGTGCCGAACTGATCGCGGAAGGCACGGGTGAACGCCTCATGCGAGTTGTAGCCGGCGTCGAGCGCGACGACGAGGATGTCGGGCGCTCCGCCGGCCAGCTTGCGCGCCGCCTCGGTCAGCCGGCGTGAGCGCATGTAACCCATCACCGAGCGGCCGGTTGCGGCGCCGAAGGCGCGCGTCACATGAAAACGCGACACGCCGCTGCTTTGCGCGACATCGTCAAGCGAGATCGCCTCCGGCAGATGGCTCTCGACGAACCACAGCGCTTTCTCGGTCGGGTTCATGGGGCTCCTTTTCGCATTGGCCGGATCATCTTGGCGTTTCCTGGCGCGGCCAGTTTGATCGAAATTGCGCATTCCGTGCAATCTGCGCCGATCCCATGGGCTTTCGCTTGACAGCGGGCCGCGTCATCTCCTAAGAATGTTATGTTATTACATAAAGTGAGCGTGCAATGCCTGTTTCCCTTAGCTGGCCCACCACTTCGTCCGAGAAATCCATTGCGAAGCGTTTGGTGGAAATCTACGCTGAAGTGGTGATGGTCCCCGAGCCGAAAGGCGAGGGGTGAAAAGGGAACACGGTGAGGCCTGTTCAGGTCGAGGCCGTGGCTGCCCCCGCAACTGTAAGCGGCGAGCAAAATCCGTGAATGCCACTGGCCGGCAAGGCTGGGAAGGCAGGATGGCGCAACGACCCGCGAGCCAGGAGACCTGCCATCACTGAGTTGACCGGACGGGGTGTGCCGGGAGGAAACGCGAATCCCGGCCTTGTCGGCCGGTTCGCCAGCTTCCTTCCGTCGCCAGTTTTGGAAAGTGACGGAAAGTTGGACGGCTCCATCGATCATCGCATCACCATGCGCACACTTTGCCGTCCCCGCAATCCGGCGGGCTGCAGCCGATGAGCGCAGCGCTTCTCGAAGCCCATGACCTCTGTGCCATGGCGAATGGGCGGAATCTGGTCCAGGCGGTCAGCTTCTCGGTGGCCGCTGGCGATCGCCTTGCCATCATCGGTCCCAACGGCGCCGGCAAGACGACGCTGCTGCGCATGCTGTCGGGCATGCTGCGGCCAAGTTCCGGCGAGGTGAAGCTTGGCGGACGCGGGCTGGACAGGATTTCGGCCGCCGAGCGGGCGCTGCATATCGCCGTTGTCGGCCAGACCGACCAGCCCGATCCGCGGCTGGCGGTGATCGATTATGTCGAGCTTGGCCGGGTCCCGCACGCCGGGCTGCGGCGCAGGCGCGAGGAACGCGATATCGCCGTCGAGGCGCTGCGCCGGACCGGCCTGCTGCCGCTGCTTGGCCGCACCGTCGGCTCGCTGTCGGGCGGCGAGCGCCAGCGCGCCCAACTGGCGCGCGCCATCGCCCAGCAGCCCAAAATCCTGTTCCTCGACGAACCGACCAACCATCTGGACCCGCGCGCCCGCGGCGAACTGCTCGACCTCGTGGCAGGCTTTGAGATGACGGTGATCGCGGTGCTGCACGATCTGGCGCTGGTAGCACCCTTCGCCACCAGGGTGGCGGTGATGAACCATGCCCGTCTGCAAGCGCTCGCCGCACCGCGCGAAGCGCTGGCCCAACAGCTGATCCGCGAGATTTTCGGCATCGATGTGCTGCGCCTGCGCCATCCAACCGAGGATCGAGAGTTGACGGTGTTCGAGGTTCCGAACCGTGCCGCGCCGCCGTCGTGATTGAAGCCGTTCCATAGTCGACCCGATCCCACCCACAAGGAGCATACCCGTGAAACGCCTCGCTTTTTCGCTTGCCGTCTCGCTGCTGACCTCGACCGCCTTCGCCTTCCCGGTAACCGTCGACAGCTGCGGCAAGCCGCTGACCTTCGACGCGCCGCCGAAGCGCGCTGTCATCCACGATCTGAACATGGCTGAGATGGCTTTCGCGCTGAAATTGCAGCCGTCAATGGTCGGCCTGACGGGCATCACCGGATGGTACAAGGTCGGTTCCGAATTCAAGGCAGAGCAGGGTTCGATCCCGGAGCTGGCGCCGAAATATCCGACGCTCGAAAACCTCGTGGCCGTGGAGCCGGATTTCTTCTTCGCCGGCTGGTACTACGGCATGAAGCCGGGTGGCGAGGTGACGCCCGACACGCTTGCCCCGCACGGCATCAAGACGCTGGTTCTGACGGAAAGCTGCGTCCATCTCGACAAGAGCCGCCC
>NZ_RZQP01000005.1:0-70084 GCF_003998165.1 Mesorhizobium sp. M7A.F.Ca.US.007.01.2.1
CCGCAAGCCATCCTGATTGGACGACACCAGCCCGGCCGACTGCAGCATTTCGGCGGCCAGCGCCAGCGTCACATCTTCAAGCCGACGGTCACGATACCGGCCGGTGAGGAAATCGACGGCGTTGCGCACCTCGACTGCGTTGCCGGCGGCCGACGCCAGCGGCTCGTTCATGCCGGTGATCAACGCCGAGGCCTTCAGTCCGGCGCCGTTGGCGATCTCAACCAGGCTGTTGGCGAGTGCGGTGGCGTCGCGCGATTTTTCCATGAAGGCGCCGTTGCCGACCTTGACGTCGAGCACCAGCGATTGCAGCCCGGCCGCCAGCTTCTTCGACAGGATCGAAGCGGTGATCAGTGGCACCGATTCGACCGTGCCGGAGACGTCGCGGATCGCATAGAGTCGTCGATCGGCGGGTGCGAGGTCGGCGGTCTGGCCGATGATGGCACAGCCTGTTTCGAGCACCGCCTTGCGAAACAGCGCGACATCGGGCTGGCTGATGTAGCCCGGGATGGCATCCATCTTGTCCAGCGTACCGCCGGTGTGGCCAAGGCCACGGCCTGAGATCATCGGCACATAGGCGCCGCAGGCGGCGACGATCGGCGCCAGCATCAGCGAGACATTGTCACCGACGCCGCCGGTCGAATGCTTGTCGGTGACCGGGCCTGGCAGGTCCGACCAGTCGAGCACATCGCCGGAATCGCGCATCGCCAGCGTCAGCGCCACGGCCTCGTCGCGGTTCATGCCGTTGAAGAACACCGCCATGGCGAAGGCGCCGGCCTGGCCGTCGGTAACGGCGCCTGACGTCACGCCCGCGACGAAGCCGGCGATCTCCTCCTCCGACAGCCTGAGGCCATCGCGCTTGCGGCGGATGATTTCCTGGGGAAGCATCAGATCTCCAGCAGTCCGTCGCGGAACACGCGCTGCAGGATCGTCGCCAGCCGCGCGCCGCCGACCGGCGCCATGTCCTTGGTCTCCTGGTGCGAAAGCTCGGCCCCGGTCATGCCGGCCGCCAGATTGGTAATGACCGAACAGGCGGCGACGCGCAGTCCGAGGAAGCGGGCGAGAATGACCTCCGGTACGGTCGACATGCCGACCGCATTGGCGCCCATGATGCGCGCCATGCGGATTTCGGCCGGCGTTTCGAAGCATGGGCCGGAGAACCACATATAGACGCCCTTGTGCAGGGTGGTGCCGGTCGCTTTTGCCGCCCGCTCGATGGCCTGGCGGATGCCGGCATCATAGGCTTCGGTCAGGCCGACAAAACGCCGGTCGCTTGGTTCGCCGATCAGCGGGTTGGTGCCCGAGAAATTGATGTGGTCCGATATCAGCATCACCGAGCCCGGCGGCATGTTCGGATCGACCGAGCCGGCGGCATTGGTGAGGATCAGTTTCGTGATGCCGATGCCGGCAAGCACTTCCAGCACCGGCCGCATCGCCGCGGCGTTGCCGTGCTCATAGTAATGGGCACGGCCCGACAGCAGCAGCACCGGCACGCCGGCAAACAGCCCTGCCACCACTTCGCCGGCGTGCCCGGTGACACCGCTTCTGGGAAAGCCGGGCAGGTCGGCATAGGAGATGCGGATCGGGTCCTCGATCTGGTCGACCAGACCGCCGAGGCCCGAGCCGAGCACCAGTGCCGTGGCCGGCGCCAGGCCGTCCAGCCTTTCGACGAGATGATCCAGGGCTTTTTCCGTCATCGTTGCCAGCTGTTCATTTGAGCCTGTTGCTCATTTCAAAATATCGCCGCGGAAGCCGTAAGGCAGCATTTCGCCCATGGTCACGGTTTCGGCCACACCCGCATTGTCGCAGAGATAGAGCTTTGTTTCCGGCCGGCAGAATTCGGCAAGCCGCTGGCGGCAGCCGCCGCAAGGCGAGCATTTGGCCATGCGTTCGGCAAGCACGGCGATTTCCACGATCTTGCCGCCGCCGCCCATAATGTAGTGGCCGAGCGCCGTGGTCTCGGCGCACCAGCCTTCCGGATAGGAGGCGACTTCGATGTTGGCGCCGGTAAAGACGCGACCGTCCTCGGTGCGCAAGGCAGCGCCGACCGGAAACTTAGAATAGGGCGCGTAGGCCTTGGCCATGGCGGCCTTGGCGGCCTCGAACAGATCATGCGACATTCAGCGTTCTCTCCGATGATCGTGTTCAAAACCCGGCGCAAAGCCGACCCGTCGCTCAACGTTCCTTGACGTAAGGCACGCCGCCGGCGCGTGGCGGGATTGCCTTGCCGATGAAGCCGGCGAGCAGGATGACGGTGAGGATGTAGGGCAACGCCTGCATGAACTGCGCCGGCACCTTGCCGATGATGGGCAGCGGGGATCCCTGCAGGCGGATCGACGCAGCGTCCAGGAAGCCAAACAGCAGGCAGGCGAACATGGCGTTGACCGGCTTCCACTTGGCGAAGATCAAGGCTGCCAGCGCGATATAGCCCTTGCCGGCAGTCATGTCCTTCACGAAGCCGCCATTTTGCACCATCGACAGGTAGGCGCCGGCAATGCCGGTGAGGATGCCGGTGCAGATCAGCGCCCGGTAGCGCAGCCAGGCGACCGAGATGCCGGCGGTGTCGACGGCGGCCGGGTTCTCGCCGACGGCGCGAAGGCGCAGGCCGAAGCGGGTGCGAAACAGCACCCACCAGGTGAACGGCACCATCAGGAAGGCAAGATAGACCAGGATCGAGTGGCCCGACAGGAGTTCGGCATAGACCGGTCCGATGATCGGCACGTCGCGGATGGCCTCGGCGCCGGGCAAGGTGATGGCCTCGAAGCGCTCGCCCGGTTGCAGCGCCGGCGTGCGCCCGCCCTGCTGGAACCAGGCCTGGCCGAGGATGATGGTCGAGCCGGCGGCGATGAAATTAATCGCCACGCCGGAGACGATCTGGTTGCCGCGATGAGTGATCGAGGCAAAGCCGTGGATCATGGCGAAGGCGACCGAGATCACGACCGCCATGCCGAGGCCGAGAAAGGCCGAATGGAACACGGAAGCTGCGGCCGCTCCGGCGAAGGCGCCGACAAGCATCTTGCCTTCGAGGCCGATGTCGAAGATGCCGGCGCGTTCCGAATAGAGCCCGGCGAGGCAAGCAAGCAACAGCGGCACCGAGAGGCGGATGGTGGAGTCCAGTGTCTGGATGATCGCGTTGAACACATCCATCTCAGGCACCTTTCCCCTTGACCGCTTCCATGCCGACCGATCGCGGACTGAACGAGGCAAACAGCGCCTGGATGTAGGGCCGGAACATGTGCTCGAGGGCACCCGCAAACAGGATCACCAGGCCTTGAATGATGACGATCATGTCGCGGCTGATTGCCGGCATCTCGAAGGCGAGTTCGGCGCCGCCCTGGTAGAGCATGCCGAACAGGACCGCTGCCAATACGATGCCGACAGGGTGCAGGCGGCCCATCAGCGCCACGGCGATGCCGACGAAGCCGGCGCCGGAAACGAAGTCGATGGCGACATTGTGCTGATCGCCCATCACCGGATTGAGCGCCATCATGCCGGCCAGTGCGCCCGAGATCATCATGGCGGTGATGATGATGCGGGTTTCGGAAATGCCGGCATAGCGTGCCGCCTTCGGGCTGTGACCGTAGGTGCGCATCTCGTAGCCGAGCTTGGTGCGCCAGATCAGCAGCCAGACCAGGAAGGCCATGACCAGCGCCAGCAGGAAGGTGACGTTGAGCGGCGCCGAACGGATCTTGGCGCCGAACAGCTCGATGATCCAGTTGAGTTTGGGCAGTTCCGCGCCGGCGAGGAAGTTGCGCGTCTGCGGCGCTTGCGAGGCGGCTGGCTTCAACGGGCCGACCAGCAGGTAAACCATGATCGAGGCGGCGATGAAGTTGAACATGATGGTGGTGATGACGATGTGCGAGCCACGCTTGGCCTGCAGATACGCCGGGATAAGCGCCCACAATGCGCCCACCGCCGCCGCCGCAATGATCGCCAGCGGGAAGGTCAGCCACCATGGCAGTGTACTGTCGAAGCTCAGGCAGACGATGGCGATGCCAAGGCCGGCGATGTAGGCCTGCCCCTCGGTGCCGATGTTGAACAGGCCGCAATGCGCCGCCACCGCCACCGAAAGCCCGGTGAAGATGAAGGTGGTGGCATAAAACAGGGTGAAGGCAATGCCTGTGCCTTTGCCGAAGGCGCCTTCGACCAGGATGACGGCGGCGCGCAACGGATTCTCACCGACCAGAAGCACGACGAAGCCGGCGACGACGAAGGCGACGAACAGATTGATCAGCGGGATCAGGCCATAGTCGGCCCAGGCCGGCAGTTTGGCGTAAGGCGTGCTCATTGCGCGGCCTCCTGGTGCTCGATGCCGGCCATCAGCAGGCCGAGCTCGCCCTCGGTCGCTTCCGGACCGCGCTCGCCGACGATGCGGCCGGCAAACATCACCAGGATACGGTCGGACAGCGAACGGATCTCGTCCAGCTCGACCGACACCACCAGCACCGCCTTGCCCTGGTCGCGCATGGCGATCAGGCGCTTGTGGATGAACTCGATGGCGCCGACATCGACGCCGCGTGTCGGCTGGCCGACGATCAGCACGCCCGGGTCCTGTTCCATCTCCCGTGCCAGCACGATCTTCTGCTGGTTGCCGCCGGAGAAATTGGCGGTCTTCAGCCGGCAGTCGGCCGGGCGGATGTCGTATTTGGCGATCTTGTCCCTGGCATCGTTGCGGATGGCATCGATGTTGAGGAACGGCCCCTTCAAATAGCGGGGATCATCGTGATAGCCGAGGATCGAATTCTCGTTCTCCTCGAAGGCCAGCACCAGCCCGACGTGATGGCGGTCCTCCGGCACATGCGCCAGGCCACGGTCGCGCAACTCTCCGGGGTCGGCGGCACCGGTCAGGTCGATCGGCTTGCCATCCAGCATGACCGAGCCGGAAACGGCACGCCTGATGCCGGAAATCGCCTCGAGCAGTTCGGATTGTCCGTTGCCGGCGACACCGGCGATGCCGACGATCTCGCCGGCCCTGATATCGAAGGAGATGTCGTCGACCATGGTGACGCCGCGCGTATCCCTGACCGTCAGGTTCTTGACTGCGAGCTTGACGGCGCCGGCCTCTGCCTCGCCCTTCTCGACCCGCAAGAGCACGCGCCGGCCGACCATCAGCTCGGCCAGTTCCTCGACAGTCGTTTTCCTGGTCTCGCGCGTCGCCACCATCGTGCCCTGGCGCATGACCGACACCGTGTCGGTGATGGCCATGATCTCGCGCAGTTTGTGGGTGATCAGCACCACCGTCTTGCCCTGGTCCTTCAACTGCCGAAGGATGCGGAACAGATGGTCGGCCTCGGCCGGCGTCAAAACGCCCGTCGGTTCGTCGAGGATCAGGATCTCGGCGCCGCGATAGAGCGCCTTCAGGATCTCGACACGCTGCTGCAGGCCGACCGGCAGTTCCTCGATGATTGCATCGGGATCGACTTCCAGCCCGTATTCACGCTCCAGCCGCTCCAGTTCGGAGCGCGCCTTGGCGATGCTCTTCTTCAAGAGCGCATCGCTTTCGGCGCCGAGGATGACGTTCTCCAGCACTGTGAAATTGTCGACCAGCATGAAGTGCTGATGCACCATGCCGATGCCGAGCGCGATGGCGTCATTGGGGGTCTTGATCGAAGCCGGCTGGCCGCCAACGCGGATCTCGCCGCTGTCGGCCTGGTAGAAGCCGTAGAGGATCGACATCAGCGTCGACTTGCCAGCGCCGTTCTCGCCGACAATGCCGTGGATCGTGCCGCGACCGATCTCAAGATTGATGTCCCGGTTGGCGCGCACCGCACCAAAACTCTTGTTGATGCCGATCAACTCGATTGCGGCTTGCGCCATGCAGCCTGTCCCACTCTTATTTTTTTATCGCTTGGTCAAAACGCCTAGCATGACGCTCCGCCCGTGCCAATTGGCGGAGCAGGTTCACTCTCGACAAATCCCGGTGCGCTTGTCAATTTGCAACGTGGCCGGGGCCTTCACATTCGCTAGTATGGCGGAGCCGAAATTCGCATTGCGGCGCAAGACATCGCGGCGCAAGACATCGCGGTGAAGACTGGGGAATTCACATGACCATACCCGCCGACCGGCTGACGACGCTGGAAATCCGCGCCGCCGAGCAGGAGAAGACCATCGAGGAACTGTCCGGCCAGATCGCCGAGCAGTGGAAAGTGATCGAGCGCATGCAGCGCAAGCTCGACGCGCTGACGGATCGCTTCCTGGCGCTGGAGGAGCAGACGGGAGATGAAGTGCCTGTAACCAAGCCGCCGCACTGGTGAGGAAAAAGGGAAGGGCGCATGCCATGGCCAGTGAAAGCGATCGCATTGCACGGGCCAGCGACTATGTGCGTGGCCTGATGAACGATGCGGAGCGCGAACGGGCCGAACGTGATCTGGAGATCGACCCGGCCTTCCGCGACGAGGTCGTGCGACTTGCCGAGCGCATGCACGTCTTCGACCGTGCCGAACCGGGGGATGGCGAAGAGCGCTGGAAGCAGATCACGCAGCGCATTGGCGACCTGCCGCAGATGCGTAGTTCTGGCCTGAGCGACGCCAGGCCGCCAACCGTGATCCGAAGCCTGTCGCAGCGGCCATACGGCGTCGGCGTGCACGCGCTGGGCGGCCGGCGTGGATTTGTGGTTGCCGCCGGACTGATGGTGGCGTTCGCGCTCGGTTGTCTCGCCGCGAAGCTGCTATAGGCGAGGCCGGCGAGACATCAGAGCCATCGTCTCGCCGTCCGAACGGCATATCTCAACGGTGTTCCAGCCGAGGGCCGCGTAGAAACCACGCGCATCCCATGTGTAGAGATAGAGCATCTCGACGCCCCGTGACGCCGCATGGGCTTCCGTTGCCTTGACCAGCGCGGTGGCGATGCCTCGGCGTCGATACCTTGCATCGACAACCAACCCGGCCAGCCATGGCGTCAGATCATGCGCGGGCTCCAGTTCGTGGCGGACCAGCAGGCATGTCCCGACCGGGGTGTCGCCGATCCGGGCCACGAATGCCGCCTCGAAACCGTCACCGGCGATCAAGTCGCGAAGCCCTGCCGCATCTTCCCCGAGAGTCCTTCCGGTTCCCTCGAAAAAGGCAGACAGGCGCAGTTGCGCGACCGCTGCTACGTCGTGCTCGCCCATGGGTCCGATCGTCGGCTGCATCTGTATCTCGAAACGGTGTCCGGCACGGAGCGAAGGTTTCGCTCGATCCGGTAAAGGCAAAACCGCCGGGCTGGCGCCCGGCGGTTTGCAGATCATGGCTGTATGTTCGTGCCGCTCAATAGGGGCAGGCGTTGTCAGTCGTATAGTCGTGTACTTCGACCTTGCCGGCAATGATGTCGGCCTTGGCCTTTTCGACGGCCGCCTTCATCTCGTCCGTCACCAGCGCCTTGTTGTTTTCGTCCATGGCGTAGTCGACGCCGCCTTCCTTGAGGCCGAGATTCTCGACGCCGCCCTTGAAGGTGCCGTTCTTGCCGTCCATGAAGGCGGTGTAGACGGCGACGTCGACGCGCTTCAGCATCGAGGTCAGCACCTTGCCGGGCTGCAGGCCGTTCTGGTTGGAATCGACGCCGATGCCGAGCTTGCCGGCATCTGCCGCCGCCTGCAGCACGCCGACGCCGGTGCCGCCTGCCGCGGCATAGACCACGTCGGAGCCCTGGTCGATCTGCGTCTTGGCGATCTCGCCGCCCTTGGCCGGATCGTTCCAGGCAGCCGGCGTGTCACCCGTCATGTTCTGGATGACATCGGTCGCGCCGGCCGATTTGGCACCGCCGACATAGCCGCATTCGAACTTGCGGATCAGCGGGATGTCCATGCCGCCAACGAAGGAGACCTTCTTCGACTTCGAGGCCATCGCCGCCATGATGCCGACGAGATAGGAGCCTTCGTTTTCCTTGAATACCAGCGAGCGGACATTGGGCATGTCGACGGCGTCGTCGATGATGGCGAAGTTGAGATCGGGATATTCGGCCGCGACCTTCTTCAGTGCATCCTCCCAGGCGAAGCCGGCCATGACGATCGGGTTGTGGCCGTCCTCGGCGAAGCGGCGCAGCGCCTGCTCACGCTGCGAGGCATTGGAGACCTCGAATTCGACGTAGGCCGTGCCGGTTTCCGTCTTGAATTTCTCGGCGCCGTGATAGGCAGCCTCGTTGAAGGATTTATCGAATTTGCCGCCGAGATCATAGAGGATGGCCGGCTGGACATCCGCGGCGAAAGCCGGAAGAACCATTGCGGTTGCGGCCAGGAGGCCGAGAACGATACGTTTCATGTGATCCACACCCTGTCGGTTATTTTTTCCGTTACGCACCGCATGCCGGCCCGGTTCTCCGGCAGGCATGCGACGTCAGCCAGGAGTGTATTCCCTCCCGCTCGGCGGCAATCTGGCATGGCCCGAAACAAAATTCACGCGGAATTTTGACCTTTTGGAAAAGCTTGGTGCGGGCAAGCCGCACCGCAGCTTGTATCAGGCGGAGGCGGCGGCAGGGATGGCGCAAGCGACACCGGTGCCTTTGAGGTTGCACGTGCCGTAAGGGTTCTTCGCCAGATATTGCTGGTGATCGGCTTCGGCGAAGTAGAATTCGGCCGCCGGGGCGATCTCGGTGGTGATCCTGCCGTGGCCGGCACCGCGCAGCGAGGTCTCATACGCATCGCGCGAGGCGCTCGCCGCCAACAGTTGCGCCTCGTCGCTCGTGTAGATCGCGGAGCGATAGGCGGTGCCGACATCATTGCCCTGGCGCATGCCCTGCGTGGGATCGTGGCTTTCCCAGAACAGCTTCAGAAGCCCAGCATAGGAGACGATCCCGGGGTCATGGACCACCAGCACCGCTTCGGCATGACCGGTTAGCCCGGTGCAGGTCTCCTGATAGGTCGGATTGGGCGTCAAGCCGCCGGCATAGCCGGCCGCGGTGACCCAGACGCCTTCGATCTGCCAGAACAGCCGCTCCGCAGTCCAGAAGCAGCCGAGCCCGAACATGGCCGTCTCCAGCCCCTCGGGATAAGGACCCTTGAGCGGTCTTTTCAAGACCTTGTGCCTGGATGCGGTCGGGATCGCCCTGGCGCGGCCCGGCAGGGCCTCGGAGGGCTTCGGCAGATTGAGCTTCTTGTTCAGCATGTCGCTGAGAAAGAACATGCGCGGGTTTCCCTCTCTTCGCGGAAAGCGGATCAGTTTGCGACGAACTGTCCGGCGCGACGTTGCCGCCTGTAGCCTATCGCATAGAGCAGGAAAGCCAGCACCGCGAACACGGCGAAGCCCGGCTGGTTCAGCACCCAGGCGATGGCGCCATCCCACAGCAGCGGGCTGGTCTTGGTTCGGATGAAGGTCTCGAAGGCGGCCCGCGTGTCGGGCGAGACCGCCAGCCAACTGCTGTTGAGCGGGGTCAGCACCAGCACGGAGGCCGCCACTGTGCGTGTCGCGTCGAGCACCGCCATGATGACGGAAATCGACAGCGCGATCATTGCGGCAAGACGAAAGACGAAGCGAAACATCAGAACCCTCCTCCGGGCTGGTCCTCTCCCGAGGGGCTTTTCAGAGATAGAATGCGCATGGCTGGATCGCAATCGCCATACGCGAATTTGCAGACTCCAAACTCAGGTCAACGGAGGGCCGGACGACAGTCGGTCGGGTCGCTTTTCATTGACATGTGAGGGCAGCTATGCTAATAATTTCGGTATGGCGTTGACTTGCGCCGATGACCCGCCGCACAGGCGGGTTTTTGCGTTTGGTGGTCGCAAGCCGACTTGCCGGCGAAGTCTCCAAAGACCGTGTGAACCCGGATTTGTTGCCCGCGCGAATTATGCGGCCGGCTTCCTTTTGTGCCGGTGGATACGCCAGACAGCAAAAACGCCGCCGCCGATGGCGCCGATCACCAGACCGGCCAGGCCGGTGAACACGGCGAAATAGCCGCAGGCGCCCTCGAAACAGCTCATCTCGGTGGCATCGGCGATCAGCGAGCCGATGGCGAATCCGCCCACGGCGCCGATGACCGCGCCCAGGACGATGCCGAGCAGCGCGGTGATGACCGAGACGAAGGCCGATGGGCTCGCGGTTTTCGGATTGACATAAACGGCATCGGCTTCGGATCCATGGCGCAGCAGATAGATGCAGAGCGCGCCGATGGCGATTTCGGCGCCGGTGATGACAAGCGCCTGGCCCGAGAAGACGAATCCCGGCACCGTAGGGGCATAGGCATGGATGACCAGCAGCCCGACGATTATGGCAATCTGCCAGATCGTGAACTGGCGCGGGAAGCGGGCCGAGCGGCCGAAGGCGAGGCCGAGCAGGTAAAGCCCCCATAGGATGGTGACGATGTCGACGACGAGCCCGCCATAGATAAGGTAAAGCACGCTGTCTGGCAGGCCGGTGGCGCCGACCGCGGGCCAGACGGAGATCAGGCCGTAGACTGACCACGCCATGACGAAGACAAGCCAGCCCACCGGCACGAAGGACAGCCCGCTGTCCGGCCGCCTGACTGGCGTCTGTCCATTGCTCGATGTCATGTCCGCACAATGCCCCCGCAAAGCCTCGGCACCCGACAGGCAACTCCGGGGGAAGTCAAGGGCGGCCGTCCCTGCGGTCCTGCCTGTGCACACCATTGCAGCGGCGGCGCCCGCAAAAACGGGCATGCCGGCGGCCTCGTGAAAGACTGTGTGGCCGGCAAAGCGAATAGACTGCCGTTATGGCTTGGCATTCGCCGTCGGATCGACTAGATGAGCCCCGCGCCTGTTGCTTCGACGGCTCAGGTGCAGGGGAAGGCGTTTGCTGGTTGGCGACGCCGATGGCGAAAGTTTCGTCTTGCCCCAAGGGAGGTGCATCTCCCCAACCCGCGCGGCAAAACCGGCCGACGCGACATGCATGGACGGAGAGGTGGCCGAGTGGTTGAAGGCGCACGCCTGGAAAGTGTGTTTACGGGAGACCGTAACGCGGGTTCGAATCCCGCTCTCTCCGCCATCCTGCTTCGCTCTACGAGCTTCGCAGGACAAGCCCGAGTCTCTGCGCGAAGCAGGGCGGTAAACATCCCGCCGCGCTCTGCCCTTGAAACCTGCCAATCACAGGAGATGGCATGCCGAACGATGTAATCGTGCGCGACAGCAATGGCGCTCAATTGAATGACGGCGATTCCGTCACGCTGATCAAGGACCTCAAAGTCAAAGGCACTTCGGAAACGATCAAGCGCGGCACGTTGGTGAAGGCTATCCGCCTGAACGGCAATCCCGGCGAGATCGAATGCAACACCAAGCAAGTGAAAGGCCTGGTGCTCAAGACCGAGTTCGTGAAGAAGGCGTGAGCCTCAGGGCGGCAAGCGATCTCGATGGCTCCTTCGGGATTTTGGAAGCCTGCCGTCGCCAAGTGGACTGCGGAGCCGTTGAGCGTCCGGCACGCGATCGTTGCGCTGCGAAATTGATAATTTCGCCGACCAGGCACAATCAAAAAACTGCCAAGACCCAAGTCTGGAACCTCCGGCCTCGTTGCGCGTTTCACGGCGTCCCGTTCGCGGACCCGCCGGATATCTCTCCAAGCGCGCAAAAAAACCAGGAGCCCGCTTCATGCACGACAAGCTGTTTCATTCCCCGGTCGCACTCTCGGTCGGCCTTGGCTTCAAACGCGAGATTGCGTCGCTGGCCGAAATGCACGACTTCCTCACCAATTGGACGACCTCCCGCCGCGGCCCGCTCTACCGCAACGCGGTGGAAGCATGTGAACTCGCCATCCCAGGCTACGTGACCATCGAGCAGGCGCGGCACGCGCTCGTCCAGTTTGCGCAAGCTTCTTGTATCCTGTGGCCGGACCTCGAGCCGGTGGCGGGCGTGCACGCCGTTGCGCGTGGCTATGGCGGCTACGCCGCCTGAAGATCGATACCCTCCGTGGCGGCTAAAGCCACACCACCATAGAAGGCCCGGCTGGCCCCAGCCGGGCTTTCCCGTTTCCGGCAGTTCGCAAGGAAATCGCAATCCTGTGGCTGGCCGCGTGTCTTGCGCGACAATCCCTGCGTGTCGGGAAGAGCCCGCGCTAAAATCTTTATGAAATTCCTATTTCTTTCCACTGCGCCCCGTCTCGAACCTTTATGGCGATCGGGTCCATATTCCCCTCAGAAAACACAGCCGGTTCCGTCGTCAAAGATGCGACGGGACACTTTCGAGATATTGCGAACTCTCCTGTCAAATTCGTAAAGTACAAAAGAACAAAAGGAATAACACAATGGATATATCCGTTATCGTGATCGGAATTTTGTTCTTCACCCTTTGTTTCGCCTACATCAAAGCTTGCGACGCGCTCTAGAGCGAGGCTGAAAAAATGATCGTCGACTATATTCTTGGTGGCGGCGTTACGCTGTTCCTGCTCGCCTACCTGACATACGCCCTCGTTCGTCCAGAACGCTTCTGAAGGCACGGAAAGCCACAGCCATGACACTGAACGGTTGGATACAGATCCTGGTCTATTGCGGGATCGTCATATTGCTGGTGAAGCCGCTCGGCGGCTACATGCACCGCGTCTTCAACGGCGACCGGACGCTGCTCTCGCCCGTCTTCGGCCCGCTCGAGCGCGGGCTGTACCGTGTTTGCGGAACCAGCGAACGCGAGGAACAGCACTGGACCACCTATGCGGTCGCCCTGCTGCTCTTCAACCTTGCCGGCTTCCTGGTGCTCTACGCCCTGCAGCGCCTGCAGGGCAGCCTGCCCTATAACCCGGCCGGCATGACAGCGGTTGAACCAGGGCTCGCCTTCAACACCGCCGCCAGCTTCATGACCAACACCAACTGGCAGAACTATGGTGGCGAGAGCACGATGTCCTATCTCGTGCAGATGGCCGGGCTGACGGTGCAGAACTTCGTTTCGGCGGCCACGGGCATTGCCATCGCCATCGCGCTGATCCGCGGCTTTGCCCGGGCTTCGGGCAAGTCGATCGGCAATTTCTGGGTCGATATGACCCGCTCCACACTCTATCTGCTGCTGCCGTTCTGCGTCGTGCTGACGCTGGCCTATGTCTGGCTCGGCATGCCGCAGACGCTGGGCGCCTATGTCAACGCCACGACGCTCGAAGGCGCGCAGCAGACCATCGCCGTCGGCCCGGTCGCTTCGCAGGTGGCCATCAAGATGCTCGGCACCAATGGCGGCGGCTTCTTCAACGCCAATGCCGCGCACCCGTTCGAGAACCCCGACGCGATCTCCAACCTGATCCAGATGGTGTCGATCTTCGCCATCGGCGCCGCCTTGACCAATGTCTTCGGCCGCATGATCGGCAACCAGCGCCAGGGCTGGGCGATCCTCTCGGCCATGGGCGTCATGTTCATCGCCGGTGTCGCCATCTGCTACTGGGCGGAAGCCGCCGGCAACCCGCTGGTGCATGCGCTGGGCATCGACGGCGGCAACATGGAGGGCAAGGAGACACGTTTCGGCATCGCCTTGTCGGCGCTGTTTGCCGTCATCACCACGGCCGCTTCCTGCGGCGCCGTCAACGCCATGCACGGCTCGTTCACGGCGCTCGGCGGCATGATCCCGATCATCAACATGCAGCTTGGCGAAGTCATCGTCGGCGGTGTCGGCGCGGGCCTCTACGGCATCCTGATGTACATCGTCGTCGCCGTCTTCGTCGCCGGCCTGATGGTCGGTCGCACGCCCGAATATCTCGGCAAGAAGATCGAGGCCAAGGAGGTCAAGATGGCGATGCTGGCCATACTGTGCCTGCCGCTGGCGATGCTGATCTTCACGGCCATCGCCGTCGTGCTGCCGACCGGCGTGGCGTCGATGGGCAATGCCGGCCCGCATGGCTTCTCCGAGGTCCTCTATGCCTACACGTCGGCGGCGGCCAACAACGGTTCGGCCTTTGGCGGCCTCAGCGGCAACACGCCCTGGTACAACATCACCATCGGCATCGGCATGCTGATGGGCCGCTTCCTGGTCATCATCCCGGCGCTGGCCATTGCCGGCTCGCTGGTGGCGAAGAAAACGGTTCCGGCCTCCGCCGGCACCTTCCCGACCGATGGCCCGCTGTTCGTCGGGCTGCTGGTCGGTGTCATCCTGATCGTCGGTGGCCTCACCTTCTTTCCCGCGCTCGCCGTCGGGCCGATCATCGAGCACCTGGCGATGGCTCACGGGCAGACCTTCTGAGGCCGCCATGTCGTGGTTCAATGCCATGCGCCGCAAGGTCGCCCACAGGGACGATCACGGAAAGGAGGAGGGACCTCCTCCTTTCCCGACCCTGTCGACGTTTCTCGGCCTTGCGGCAGTCATGCTCGTCCTCTGGCTGCTGGCCTACGGGCCGCCCCATCTCTTTTCGGCATCCGATCATCCGGTGCCGTCCAACAACACCGAAGCCGGAGCTTCAAAATGAGCAACTCGAAATCAGCCAGCATCATGGATGCCAGCATCCTGGTTCCCGCCATCGGCGGCGCCTTCCGCAAACTCGACCCGCGCACGCTGGCCAGGAACCCGGTGATGTTCGTCGTTGCCGTCGTCTCGGCGCTCACCACGGTGCTGTTCGTCAAGGACCTGGTCTCCGGCGGCGGCAATCTCGGCTTCACGCTGCAGATCATCATCTGGCTTTGGTTCACCGTGCTGTTCGCCAACTTCGCCGAAGCGGTCGCAGAAGGCCGCGGCAAGGCGCAGGCGGATTCGCTGCGCAAGGCACGCACCGAGACCAAGGCCAAGCTTTTGACCGGTGAAGACCGCACCAAATACAAACTTGTGCCCGGCACCAGCCTCAAGGTCGGCGATGCCGTGCTGGTCGAGGCCGGCGACATCATCCCGTCCGACGGCGAAGTGATCGAAGGCGTCGCTTCGGTCAACGAGGCCGCGATCACGGGCGAATCCGCGCCGGTGATCCGCGAATCCGGCGGCGATCGTTCGGCGGTCACCGGCGGCACGCAGGTGCTGTCCGACTGGGTTCGCGTGCGCATCACGGCGGCTTCCGGCCACACCTTCCTCGACCGCATGATCTCGCTGGTCGAAGGTGCGGAGCGCCAGAAGACGCCGAACGAGATCGCGCTCAACATCCTGCTCGTCGGCATGACGCTGATCTTCGTGCTGGCGACCGCGACGATCCCGAGTTTTGCTTCCTATTCGGGCGGCTATATTTCGGTGACCGTTCTGGTGGCGCTGTTCGTCACCTTGATCCCGACCACGATCGGGGCGCTGCTTTCGGCCATCGGCATCGCGGGCATGGACCGTCTGGTGCGATTCAACGTGCTGGCCATGTCGGGTCGCGCCGTGGAAGCCGCAGGCGACGTCGACACGCTGCTGCTCGACAAGACCGGCACGATCACGCTCGGCAACCGCCAGGCGACGCAGTTCCGCCCGGTCAAGGGCGTCACCGAACAGGAACTGGCCGACGCGGCCCAGCTTGCCTCGCTCGCCGACGAAACGCCGGAAGGCCGTTCCATCGTCGTGCTGGCCAAGGAGAAATACGCCATCCGCGCCCGCGACATGGCAACGCTGCACGCCACCTTCGTGCCCTTCACAGCACAGACCCGTATGAGCGGCGTCGACATCGATGGTTCGTCGGTGCGCAAGGGCGCCGTGGATTCCGTGCTTGCCCATGTCAACCAATCGACGGTCGCAGCCCATGCCACGCGGCCCGGCAGCGATACCGTCAGGGATCTCCAGGCCATCGCCGACGAGATCGCCAAGTCCGGCGGCACGCCGCTGGCGGTCGAACGCGACGGCCGCCTGCTCGGCGTCATCCACCTCAAGGACATCGTCAAGGGCGGCATCAGGGAGCGCTTCACCGAACTGCGCCGCATGGGCATCCGCACGGTGATGATCACCGGCGACAACCCGATGACGGCGGCGGCGATCGCCGCGGAAGCCGGCGTCGACGACTTCCTCGCCCAGGCCACACCGGAGGACAAGCTGAAGCTGATCCGCGACGAACAGGCCAAGGGCAAGCTGGTTGCCATGTGCGGCGACGGCACCAACGATGCGCCGGCCCTCGCGCAAGCCGATGTCGGTGTCGCCATGAACACCGGCACGGTTGCCGCCCGCGAGGCCGGCAACATGATCGATCTCGACAGCGATCCGACCAAGCTCATCGAGATCGTCGAGATCGGCAAGGCGCTCTTGATGACGCGGGGCTCGCTGACGACCTTCTCGATCGCCAACGACGTCGCCAAATATTTCGCCATCATCCCGGCGATGTTCGCCGTCTTCTACGTCGCACCGGGACAGACGACCGGTCCGCTGCAGGCACTCAACGTCATGCATCTGGCGACGCCGCAGAGTGCCATCCTGTCGGCCATCATCTTCAACGCGCTGATCATCATCGCGCTGATCCCGCTGTCGCTGAAGGGCGTCAAATATCGGGCCATCGGCGCCGGCGCGCTGCTCAGCCGCAATCTTCTCGTCTACGGCCTCGGCGGCCTCATCGTGCCTTTCGTCGGCATCAAGGCGATCGACATGATCGTCACCACGCTTGGCCTCGCTTAACTCTTTGTTTTAACGCAATTCCCTAGGGAAAACCGCTTCACACTTTTCCTGGAATTGCTTTGAGGAACATCTCCATGCTCACCCAGATAAGACCCGCGATCATCATGATCGTCTTCTTCACGGTCCTGACCGGCCTGATCTATCCCCTGGGCATGACCGGCATCGCCCAGGCGCTGTTTCCGCGGCAGGCCAATGGCAGCCTGGTCGAGAGGGACGGCAAGATCATCGGCTCCGAATTGATCGGCCAGGGGTTTGCCAGCGACAAGTATTTCCACGGCCGCCCCTCGGCTGCCGGCGACGGCTACAATGCAGCCGCCTCAAGCGGCAGCAATCTCGGTCCGACCAATCCCAAGCTGATCGATCGTATCAAGGGCGAGGCCGAGAAGTTGAAAGCGGAAAAGCCGAACCAGCCTGTGCCGATGGACCTGGTGACGACGTCCGGCAGTGGCCTCGATCCCGACATCAGCCCGGAAGCCGCCTACTTCCAGGTCGCTCGGGTGGCCAAGGCCAGGGGCATCGAGGAAGCCAGGGTCAAGGCGCTTGTCGATGCCCAAGTCGAGGGCAGGGAACTCGGCTTCATGGGCGAGCCTGTGGTCAATGTGCTTGGCCTCAACCTTGCGCTGGACGTAGCGAAAGAGTGAATGGCGGCGGCCGGGGATCGACAGTACCCCCGGCGCCATCCATGATCGATCCCGATGCCTGACGACAGAAGCAGCGACACCAGACCCTCGCCCGACGCACTGCTTGACCATGCCGAGCGGGAGGGTCGCGGCCGCCTAAGAATTTTCCTCGGCGCGGCACCCGGCGTCGGCAAAACCTATGAGATGCTGATGTCGGGCCGCGCCAGGCTGGCCGACGGCGTGGATGTGGTGATCGGCGTCGTCGAGACGCATGGCCGCAAGGAGACGCTGGCCCTGGTCGAGGGCTATGAGGTCATTCCCCGCCGCAAGGTCGACTACAAAGGGCGCATCCTCGACGAGATGGATATCGATGCCATCCTCGCCCGGCGCCCGGCGCTGGTTCTTGTCGACGAACTCGCCCACACCAATGCGCCCGGCAGCCGCCATCCCAAGCGCTATCTCGATGTCCAGGAGATCCTGACGCACGGCATCGACGTCTATACGACGCTCAACATCCAGCATGTCGAAAGCCTGAACGACGTCGTCGCCCAGATCACCAAGGTCAGGGTTCGCGAGACGGTTCCCGATTCCATCATCGACCAGGCCGACGATGTCGAGATCATCGATCTCACCCCCGACGACCTGATCAAGCGGCTCGAGGAAGGCAAGGTCTATTTCCCCAATACCGCGCAGCGCGCAATCGAGAACTATTTCTCGCCGGGCAACCTGACGGCGCTCAGGGAACTGGCGCTGCGCCGCACCGCGCAGCGTGTCGACGACCAGTTGCTCATCCATATGCAGGCGCACGCCATTCCCGGACCGTGGGCGGCAGGCGAAAGGGTCCTCGTCTGCCTCGACGCGCGACCTGGAGGAGCGGCCCGCGTGCGCTATGCGCGCAGGCTGGCCGACCGGCTGCGTGCGCCGTGGACGGCGCTGCACGTCGACAGCACGCGCTCGGCCAGCATGCCCGAGGATGACAAGGACCGGCTGGCGACGAACCTGCGCCTTGCCCAGCAGCTTGGCGCCGAGGTGACGACCATTCCGGGTCAGAATGTGGCGCAGGACATCGTGCGTTATGCGACGGCGAACAATTTTACCCATATCGTCGTCGGCAGGCCGACCCGGTCGCGCTGGCGCGAATTGATCGAAGGCTCGCTCACCTATGACCTCATCCGCAATGCCGGCGATATCAGCGTCCATGTCATTTCGGGAAGCGAACGAGGCACCGAGGCGGCGTCGCGGAGCGTCAAGGCGGCCGACGAGCAGTGGCAGTTCGAAATCCGGCCCTATCTCAAGGCGACGGCCTTTGTCATTGGCTCGCTCGCCTTCGCCGTCCTTCTCGATCAGTTTCTCGACGTTCGCAATCTGGCGATCATTCTGCTCATCGGGGTGCTGGCATCGGCGGTGACCGGCGGCCTGTGGCCGGCTCTGTATGCTTGTTTCGTCAGCGCCCTTGCTTTCAATTATTTCTTCCTGGAGCCGCGCTATACGCTGACGATCAGGGATCCGGAGAGCATCGTCGCGCTTGGCGTCTTTCTCGTCGTTGCGGTCATTGCCAGCAATCTGACGGCGCGCGTGCAGCGCCAGGCGGTCGCCGCCCGCTCGCGGGCGCGGGCGACCGAGGATATCTATCTTTTTTCGAAGAAGCTCGCCGGCGCCGGGACGCTGGACGACGTTCTCTGGGCCACGGCTTTCCAGATCGCTTCGATGCTGAAGCTGCGCGTGGTGCTGCTTTTGCCGGAAGACGGGACGATCACCGTCAAGGCCGGCTATCCGCCTGACGACACGCTGGCCGAAGCCGACATCGCCGCCGCCCGCTGGGCCTGGGAGCACAATCGTGCCGCGGGTCGCGGCGCCGACACGCTTCCGGGCGCCAAGCGCCTCTATCTGCCCTTGCGGACCGGGCGCACGGCCATCGGCGTCGTCGGCCTCGACAACGACAAGCAGGGACCGTTGCTGACGCCCGAGCAGCAGCGGCTTCTCGACGCATTGGCCGACCAGGCGGCAGTCGCCATCGAGCGTATCCAACTGGTCGCCGACGTCGACCGGGCCAAGCTCGCCGCCGAGGCGGACAGGCTGCGCTCGGCGCTGCTCACCTCCATTTCCCATGATCTGAAGACGCCGCTCGCCGCCATCATGGGCGCCGCCGGCACGCTGCGGGATTTTTCAGCAGCACTTCCCGAACCGGACCGGGTCGAACTGCTGTCGACGGTGCTCGACGAAGCCGAGCGGTTGAACCGCTTCATCGCCAATCTGCTCGACATGACCAAGATCGAGTCCGGCGCGATGGAGCCGAACTACGCCTTTCACTATGTCGGCGACATCGTCGGCTCCGCCCTGCAAAGGGCCAGGAAAATCATCGGCCAGCACAAGATCGAGACGGACATTCCCAGGGATTTGCCGATGTTGAAGGTCGACCCGGTGCTGTTCGAGCAAGCGTTGTTCAATCTTCTCGACAATGCGGCGAAATATGCCCCGGCAGGCTCGACGATCCGCGTGCAGGGCTGGACCGACAATGGCTCCGTCCTGCTGCAGATCATGGATGAAGGGCCGGGCATTCCTCCCGGCGATCTGGAACGGATTTTCGACACCTTCTACCGGGTGCGCAAGCGCGATCAGATCCGCGCCGGCACCGGGCTCGGCCTGTCGATCTGCCGCGGCTTCATCGAGGCGATGGGTGGCACGATCACAGCGGCAAACCGGACCGACGGTTCGGGCGCGGTCTTCACCATCAAAATGCCCAAGCCGGCAAATCCGCCCAACTTCGACGCTTCGAATACCGACGATGTGGGTGACCTGGCATGACAAACTCGAACGTCAGGATACTGGTCGTCGATGACGAGCCGCCGATCCGCAAGCTGCTGCGCGTCGGCCTCGGCAGCCAGGGCTACGCGATCAGCGAGGCGCCGAATGCCAGGGCGGCCATCGAGCTGATGGAGGCGGAGAAGCCGGACCTCGTCCTGCTCGACCTTGGCCTGCCCGGCATTAGCGGCCATGAGTTGCTGCGCAAATGGCGCGACGACGGCCTCGACATTCCGGTGGTCATCCTGTCCAGCCGGACCGACGAGGCCGGTATCGTCCAGGCCCTGGAGCTCGGCGCCGACGACTATGTCACCAAACCCTTCGGCATGAACGAACTGGTCGCACGCATCCGCGTGGCGCTCCGCCACAAGTTCCAGCAGCAGGGAGAGAAGCCGATTTTCCAGACCGGCGATCTCAGCGTCGATCTGGTCAAGCGCATCGTCAAGGTCGAGGGCAAGGAGGTAAAGCTGTCGCCGAAGGAATACGACATCCTGCGCATGCTGGTGCAGCACGCCGGCAAGGTGCTGACCCACCATTTCCTGTTGAAGCAGGTCTGGGGCGACTCGTCCGACGTGCAGTATCTCAGGGTCTATGTGCGCCAGCTCAGGCAGAAGATCGAGAAGAGCCCCGACCAGCCACGCTACATCACCACCGAGACCGGCGTCGGCTACCGCCTGCGCGAGGTCGAATGAGCGGGTTGGGCGCTTCTAGCCAGTAGCTTCCAGCTGCTGGCCAAGCGGCTTGGAAACCCGCAAGGCCGCGAGACAGCCGACAATGCCGAGCGGGACGAAGGCAAGAAACAGCCAGGACGCGACATTCGCCGCCGCGTCGTGGTTCAAACCTTGCGAAAAGCCGCTGGCATTGGCGACGATGCCGGCAAGGGCTGCACCCACGGCGTAGCCGATGCGCTGCATGGTCGGCACCGCCGCCGAGGCGATGGTCTGCTCGCTCTTCGGGGCGGAGGCGACGATGACGCGTGTCAGGAACGGCCAGGCGATGCCGAAGCCGCCGCCTTGCAACAGGGCACAGATCAGGATGAGCGGGATGGAGCCCAGGGGTATCGTGTAGGCAAAGCCGGCGATGCCGGCCGCGATCATCACCGCGCCGCCGATGATGATCAGCCGCTCGCGCCGCGGCGGCGCGTTGGCGACCAGGATCGACAGGATCGACCAGGCGATCGATTCGGCGGCGATGATGTAGCCGGTGGTCAGCAGCGGAATGTCGTGAAGGCTGGTCAGCAGCAGCGGCCCGTAGACGCCGAAGGAACAGGTGGCCACCGAAAAAGCGGCAACCATGGTCATGCCGGCGCCGACCGGCGTGCGCCATGAGAACAGCCGCGCCGGGAACAGCCGCGAAAGCGGCTTCAGCGCGTCGATGGTGAAGAACAGCAGCAGGCCGATGAGGCCGAAGGCCATCAGCAGCGAAGAGCGCAGCAAGGCGATGTCGACGCCGGCCGAGGCGATCAGCACCACGGCAACGGCAAGGCAGGCAAGGGCCGCGAACGGGAAGGGCGGCGCCCCGCCTGCGCTCGCCTTCGGCCTCGTCGCCTCCGGCGTGTCGAGCACGATGAAACTTGCCAGCGCCATGGCTGCGCCGCCGAGGGTGAAGATGCCGAAGGCCCAGCGCCATGACAAAAGCTCGGTCATGATCGCGCCGAGCAATGGTCCGCTGAAGGCGGCGACGCCCCAGATCGCCGACATGATGCCGAAAAGCTGCGGCCAGATGGCGCGCGAGAACAGTCGTTCGACCGAGACGAAGGCCAGCGACACCAGCGCACCGCCGCCAAGTCCTTCGATCAGGCGGCCGGCGAGGAACAGTTGCATGGAAGGCGAGGTGGCGCAGATCAGGGCGCCTGCTGCGTAGAGCAGGGCTGCGACCACCATGTTGGTGCGCAAGGGGACATAACTCACCAGCCGTCCGGCGGCCGCGCCGGCAACGATGGCACCGAGTTCGTAGATCGCCAGCGACCAGCCGACGAGCTGCACGCCCGCCAGTTCGCCGACCATGGCCGGCATCACCGTTGCCACCATCGTCTCGTTGGTGGCGTGCAACAGGATGCCGAGGCTGATGAAGCAGAAGCGCGCCAGGTCGCCGCTTGCCCATAATCCGCGCCAGTCGACCTTGTTTGTGCTGATCTCGGTCATTTCCACCCCTGTCTTGCATATCTCGACGCCAGCGCAGGACGCCAGAAGCCAGTGCGGCTTTCCGGCAGGACCATGCGGTTCGACAGCGCCGGATCGGGCGCCGCATCGAGGCGTTGTTTCGTTCGGGGCAGGCTTGTAAAACCTCAACCGGGGTTGAGCTCAAGCGGTTTTTTGAGGACCGTTCGCGCGGCAGCCTTTCCGATTGGCGGGTTCGTTGCGCGATCAGTTCTCGGTGCTGCGCAGCTGGAACTGGCTGACGCCGATCGCGAGGTTCATGCCGGTCTGCGTCTGCAAGCTGAGCGGCTGCAAGGTGAAGGCTTGCGAGGAGCCGCCGACCAGCAGATTGGCGCCGGCGCCGACGGCGGCCGTCACCTCGGCGCTGGCGCCGATGTAGTCGCCGGCCAGCGCACCCGGCGCGTAGATGTTCTTCAGCGGCGTCAGCACGATCCACTGCATGACCGTCTGCTTCGTCGTGCCGATGTCGAGGCCGTATTTGTTGACGGCGCCGAAATAGGCTTCCGACGCGAAGCTCTTGTCGGCGGGGTTGAAGGTGCAGCTCAGATCCTTGCTCGAGCCGAAGATGAAGCCGGTGCCGCCGCCAATGGCACAGTCAAGCGTACCGAGCTCTATGCCTCGGTCCTGCGCCTGCGCTGCTCCGACAAACACGGTAGCGAATATGGCAGCGATGGCTGTCTTCAGCATGATGGTCCCCTCAAAAATCAACGGCGCGGAACCATCCTATCTGGTTCCGCGCCGCGGGGTGAGGGGTCATGGAGCGCACGGCTCCATGCGATCACTTGAATGAATGGATCAGCTGGAGCGAGGTCACGGCCACGGCAAGGTTGACGCCGGTCTGCGCCTGGACGCTGAGCGGCTCCAGCATGAAGGCGCTGTCCAAGCCGCCAACCAGCAGATTGGCGCCGCCGCCGGTCACCACGCTCGCCTCGGCGTTGACGCCGTAATAGCTGCCGGCGAGATCGCCTCCGTCACGGTCCCGGGTCGCAGCCAGCACGGCCCAAACGAGCTGGCCCTGATGCGTCTGGCCGACATCGAGGCCGATCTTGGAGATGACGCCTGTGTAAACCTCGGACGGCCCGTGATGATGAGGCCGGAAGACACAGGACACGCCCTTGTTGGAAGCGACGATATAAGCGGTGCCGCCGTCGATGGTGCAATCGAGCGTGCCGAGTTGCAGCTTGCCGGCGCTGGCTGGAGCCACCGCGAACATCGTCGTGGCGAGGGCAGCGGCGCAGGCGAGTTTCTTGATCATGGGAGGGTCCTTTCGCAAATTGCTTTTCGATAACGGCTTGGGAGGCCAGACCGTTCCGCTGAAAACTTGGCGCGATCAAGGCAGGGGCCGAAAGCCTCCTGCCGGGGTTAATGCGCGGTTGCGAAGTGCGTCTTTTCGGACACGCCAAGGATCCCGCGGCATTTGGATGTCACGCGGATTTGTATGGGAAGCGTTTGCCGAAACCGAGATCAGCTGACGCGGGCGAGGCCATCCTTGGCCGGCTGGTAGGTCGGGTCGAGGCGAACGGCTTCCTTATAGGATTTCGCGGCTTTCGCCTTGTCACCGCGCCGCTCGTAGATCAGCGCCTGGTTGGCCCAGGCCTCGGCGTTCTTGCCGTCGAGCTTGATCGCCATGTTGAAATCGGAGAAGGCGTTGTCCTCGTCATTGGTCGCCAGATAGGAGAGGCCGCGGCCGTTGTAGGGCTCGGCGGCGTCCGGCGCCAGCGAGATGGCGGTCGAGAAATCCTCGATGGCGAATTTGTGCTGGCCCTGGCTCTGATAGATCAGGCCTCGATTGTGGTAGGCGCGCGCGTCGGTCGTATCGAGCTGGATCGCCTTCTGAAAGTCGTTGAAGGCGTCCTGGGTGCGACCCGCCTTGCGGTAGAGATTGCCGCGGCCGATATAGGCGGCGTCATAGTTCGAGTTGATCTGGATCGAACGGTTGTAGTCCGCGAGTGCGGCTTCCTGGTTGCCGAGGAAGCGCTGGATGAGCGCACGATTCGAATAGGCCTGGAAGAAATTCGGATTGAGCTGGATGGCTTGATTGAAATCCTTGAGCGCCGCCTGGTACTGACCGCCACGGCCATAGGCCGAGCCGCGCACATTGTAGCCTTCGGGATCCTGGGGATTGCGCTGGATGACCGCCGAGAGCGAGGAAATGTTCTCGCTCGAGCCTTGCGCCTTGTCGATGTTGTTGAATTCACCGGTCGGGCCCGCCGTTTGGCAGCCGGCAAGCGCCAGTCCGGAGAGCAGGGCCGCTGTCAGGGCGAAACCACGCAATGCGGTCCCGCGCTCCACGCTCGTTGCGTTCATGTCTGCCCTGTCCTCACTTCAAGCCGCGTCGTTCAGATCCGGCTCCCCCTCCGGACCGGTCACATCAAAACAAAAAGGTGGCGGCGATTCCACATCGCGCCACCTCTGATATCCTTCGAAAAGGACGAAAAATTGGCGTTAGAACCGCGGCGGACGCGGAGCGCCAGCTGCACCACCAGCGGCGCCGGCAGCAACAGGGCGCGGCGTCATCGGCAGCAGGCCTTCGCGCTGGGCGCGCTTGCGGGCCAGCTTGCGGGCGCGGCGAACGGCTTCAGCCTTTTCGCGGGCGCGCTTCTCGGACGGCTTCTCGTAGTGACCGCGCATCTTCATTTCGCGGAAAATGCCTTCGCGCTGCATCTTCTTCTTGAGAGCGCGAAGCGCCTGATCAACGTTATTGTCGCGGACGAGTACCTGCACGGGCAATCCTGTCTTTCGGGTTTGATATCAACAGGCAAGCGATCATAGCCGCTAGCCTCCGCGGCGGTTTACACCACGAATTGTGGCGGCTGATAGCAGAATCATGCCGCGCTGTCCACAGCGGAAATGAATTTGCGGTGTCAGCCGCAGTCTGTTTGCCTTGAGATAAGGAGCCGACTAGGCCGTCGCGAGGTGCAGCCGCTCGAAATCCTCGAAGAACTCGCCGTAGTCGCAGGTGATCTCCTCGCCCACGGCGATGTCGCGGGTGGCGGTGGCCCCGCCATATTGCGAAAAATCCGTATTCGGATTGCTGGAATGGTTCATGAAGCGGCCATTGTCGACTTCATAGACCATGAAACCTGGCCGGTCGGGGCTGGGATAGGCATAGCGGTCGAGCAGTTCCCTGAGATGCGGGGGGGCCGCTTCGTATTTGTCCATGGGGACCAGTCGGTCGAAATCCGGATCGAGCCGCCAGATCGAAGCCCCTTTCCTGATCGGCTCCGCAGCGAACACGCCGACGCCTTCGATCGCACTCGCAGTCACATAGGTTCTGATCAGCAACATGGTTCCAGACCCCGCTTTTGGACAGAAACGGCATCGCCAAATCGCGGCGAAAAATCAAGACCCGGCCGTCTGCCTGGCGGCTATGAGCATGCATTCCGGACGCGAAAAGTCTTCACGTCCGGTTGATCGACACGCCGCCATCGGCAAACAGAGCGGCTCCGGTGGTAAAGCTCGAGGCATCGGAGGCGAGATAGAGTGCCGAACGGGCGATCTCCTCCGGCATAGCGACACGCTTCAAAGCATGCAGGCCTTCGACGAAGGCCCGTGATTCCGGGGTCTTGAAGGTTGCCGCCGGCGTGTCTGTGCCGCCGGGCAGCAGCGCGTTGACCCGCACGCCTTTCGGGCCGTATTCGGCGGCAAGCACCTGTGTCAGTCCGATCAGGCCGGCCTTGCTTGCGGCATAACTGGTCATGCCTGGCATGCCGACTGTGTGGCCGACGAAGGTGGAGGTGAAGATCAGCGAACCACCGCCACGCTCGACCATTGCCGGCACCTGGTATTTGGCGCCGAGAAACGCGCTGGTGAGATTGGTGTCGAGCGTCTCGCGCCAGCCTTCCAGCGGCAATTCGGCTATCGGTCCCATCAGGCCGACAGCGCCGGCATTGTTGAAGGCGATGTCGAGCCCACCGAACTTTTCGGCCGCCAGATCGACAAGGGCCTTTGCGTAGGCTTCGTCGCGGACATCGCCGGCAAGCGCGATGGCGATGCCATCGGCATCCGCGATTTCGGCGACAAGCGCGTCGAGCTCGGCCTGGCGGCGGGCGGCGACGATGACCTTGGCGCCTTCCTCGGCAAAGAGTTTTGCCGTGGCGCGGCCGATGCCGGAACTGGCGCCGGTGACGATGGCGACCTTGTTGGCGAGTGCGAACATTTTTGCATCCTTTTCTTCGCGCCGGCTTGACCGGCAGTTGGGATGCTTGGTCGCAGATCGAGGCAAAGCGAGCCACCCGATACTCGCCAAGATGCTGGAAAGCGCCGACGCGCCGGATGCGTCTTTTTCACCACGGCGCAAAACGGCAAGCGCCGTCGCAAACAGCGCAAGGGTGGAAGCGCTGTTTCGCTAGTGATACACCTCGCGCGCCGGGACCGAATGAACGCCGGCCGCCATTCGCGAAGCCTTTTTGGGGCGAGGTTGGGACGTTGAAGAAATATTCGGTATTCGCCATCGCCCGTGAAGCCATGCGCGGTCACAAGGGCTGGGAAGAACAGTGGTCCTCGCCTGAGCCCAGGAAAGAATACGACGTCATCATCGTCGGCGCCGGCGGCCATGGCCTGGCCACCGCCTATTACCTCGCCACGGTTCACGGCATCACCAATGTCGCGGTGCTGGAAAAGGGCTGGCTCGGCGGCGGCAACACAGGCCGCAACACCACCATCATCCGCTCCAACTATCTCTATGACGAGAGCGCCGGCATCTACGACCATGCACTGAAGCTGTGGGATGGGCTGAGCCAGGAGCTCAACTACAACGTCATGTATTCGGCGCGCGGCGTCATGATGCTCGCGCACAATGTGCACGACGTGCAGGTGCTGAAGCGCCACGTGCACGCCAACCGGCTGAACGGTATCGACAATGAGTGGCTGACGCCGGAGCAGGCGAAGGAATTCTGCCCGCCGCTCAACACCTCCAGGGATGCGCGCTATCCGGTGGTCGGTGCGGCGCTGCAGCGGCGCGGCGGCACGGCGCGCCACGATGCGGTTGCCTGGGGCTATGCGCGCGGCGCCTCGGCGCGCGGCGTCCATATCATCCAGAATTGCGAGGTCACCGGGGTCAAGCGGGCGGCCAATGGCGCGGTTTTGGGCGTCGACACGACGCGCGGCTTCATCGGTGCCAAGAAGGTCGGCGTCGTTGCCGCCGGCCATTCCTCCGTCATCATGAACATGGCCGGCGTGCGCATGCCGCTGGAAAGCTATCCGCTGCAGGCGCTGGTGTCGGAACCGGTCAAGCCGGTGGTTCCCTGCGTGGTGATGTCGAACACGGTGCACGCCTATATCTCGCAGTCCGACAAGGGCGAGCTGGTGATCGGCGCCGGCACCGACCAGTATGTCTCCTATTCGCAGACCGGCGGCCTGCACATATTGCAGCACACGCTGGACGCCATCTGCGAGATGTTCCCGATCTTCACGCGCATGAAGATGCTGCGCTCGTGGGGCGGCATCGTCGACGTCACGCCCGACCGCTCGCCGATCCTGGCCAAGACGCCGGTGCCCGGGCTTTATGTCAATTGTGGCTGGGGCACGGGCGGCTTCAAGGCGACGCCGGGCTCGGGCCATGTCTTTGCTCACACCATCGCCAAAGACGATCCGCATCCGATCAACGCGCCTTTCACCATCGAGCGCTTCCGCACCGGCCGGCTCATCGACGAGGCGGCGGCGGCGGCGGTGGCGCACTGATGATGGCTGGGATGGCTGTCGCGATGCCGCTGATTCTGGCGGGGGAACACGTGCTGGCAGGGGAACGGGGCATGTTCCATTTTCCGTCGGCTGACGAAGTGCGCACGCAACCGATCAGCCGCACCGGCAACGAGACCGTCTGGCCGTTTTCGGTCGACGACGGCACGCTGGCCTGCGTCTGGAGCGGCGGCCAGCGGGTGGTGATGTTCTTCGAGGGACGTCCCGAAGGGCTTGACGAAGACGAGACATTCCAGCCGCGTCAAGTCATCGTCACCACCGATCCGATGCAACTCACTCTCGGCAACATGGCGTCGCGCGATCTGTTTCGTCCCGCTGCAAGCGTGGAGGAACGCATCCGGCTCGTCGCGCCGTTCGCGACCCTGGGACAGAAGCTTTGCGATCAACCGGCGGGCGCCCGCGTCGGCCACGGCGAATTGTAGGAACGAACAAATGCTTCTCATCCGCTGCCCCTATTGCGAGGAAGAGCGTCCGGAACTCGAGTTCCGCAACGCCGGCGAGGCGCATATCGCGCGCTCGGCCAATATGGCCGGCGAGAGCGACGACGATTTCGAAAAGTTCTTCTTCATCCGCTCCAACCCCAAGGGCATCATCTATGAGCGGTGGCGGCACATGCATGGCTGCGCGCGTTTCTTCAACGCCGTGCGCGACACCGTCACCGACAGGTTCGTCATGACCTACAAGGCCGGCGAACCCAAACCCTCCAAGCTGCCAGGAGTTGGCAAATGAGCGGCGCGTCGTACCGCATTTCCGGCGCCGGCCGCTTCAGCCAAGCCAAGACCGCGCGTTTCAGCTTCGATGGCCAGTCCTATGCCGGCATCGAGGGCGACACGCTGGCCTCAGCGCTGCTCGCCAATGGCGTCCATCTGGTCGGCCGTTCGTTCAAGTACCACCGTCCGCGCGGCATCCTGTCGGCGGGCGCCGAGGAGCCGAACGCGCTGGTCGAAATCAGGCGCGACGCGGCACGCAAGACGCCGAACGTGCGCGCGACTGTGCAGGAGCTTTATGACGGGCTCGAGGCGCAGTCGCAGAACCGCTGGCCGTCGCTGTCCTTCGACGTCGGTGCGGTCAACGACATCGCGTCGCCGATGTTTTCGGCCGGCTTCTACTACAAGACCTTCATGTGGCCGAAGGCGGCATGGAAGAGCCTGTACGAGCCCAAGATCCGCGCCGCGGCCGGTCTTGGCGTTTCCCCGGACCAGCCCGATCCCGACCATTATTCGTCACGCTATGCGCATTGCGACGTGCTGGTGCTGGGCGGCGGTGCGGCGGGCATCGCTGCGGCATTGGCAGCGGCGGAGACCGGCGTGCGCGTCATCCTCGCCGACGAGCAGGCCGAGTTCGGCGGCAGCCTGCGTTTCGAGAGCGGCGCGAAAATCGACGGCCAGGACGGCTTTGCCTGGGCGCAAGCTGCGGTGGCGAAACTCACCGCGATGGACAATGTCCGCGTGCTCCCGCGCACGACGGCTTTCGGTTATTACGCGCAGAATTTCGTCGGCCTGGTCGAGCGTGTCAGCGATCATCTGAAGGCTCCTGGCCACGATCTGGCGCGCGAGCGGCTGTGGCAGGTCAGGGCCAAGCGCGTGGTGCTGGCCTCGGGCGCCATCGAGCGCCACATGGTGTTCGCCGACAACGACCGCCCGGGCATCATGCTGGCGGGTGCCGCGCGCACCTATCTCAACCACTATGGCGTCGCGGTCGGCAGGAATGTCGGAGTCTACACCGCCAATGATTCCGCCTATGCAGCGGCGATCGACCTGAAGAAGGCCGGCGTCAACGTGGCGGCGATCGTCGATCTGCGCGACAATCCGACCGGACCGGTGATCGACGAGGCGAGGGCGCTCGGCATCGAGGTCAATTTCGGCCGCGCGGTGATCCGCGCCGGCGGCAAGCTGCGCGTTTCCTCGATGACGGTGCAGCCGAAGAATGGCGGCGGCGAACGCACCATTCCAGTCGACGCGATCCTGATGTCGGCCGGCTGGACGCCGTCGGTGCATCTGTTCTCGCAGTCGCGCGGCAAGGTCGCCTTCAACGACGAGACCAAGCGCTTCGTGCCGGGCACCTATGCGCAGGATTGCGTCTCTGTCGGCGCCTGCAATGGTACCGACGGCCTATCGGCGACGGTCGACGAGGCCTATGCCGCGGGCGCCAAAGCGGCCAGGGATGCGGGCGCGAAAACCGCCAAGGGTACGAAGCCGAAGGTCGACGCCTCCGAGAGCTGGTCGCGCGGCATGCTGGGTGCGGCTCCTGGCGCCGGGCCGGACACCACGGTGAAGGCGTTTGTCGACTTCCAGAACGACGTCACCGCCAAGGATATCCGCCAGGCGGTGCACGAAGGCATGCGCTCGATCGAGCACGTCAAGCGCTTCACCACCAACGGCATGGCCACCGATCAGGGCAAGACCTCCAACATGCACGGCCTGGCGATTGCCGCCGAGATGCTGGGAAAGCCGATCCCGGAGGTCGGCCTGACCACGTTCCGGGCGCCCTATACGCCGGTGACCTTCGGCGCGATCGTCAGCCATGCGCGCGGGCCGCTGTTCGACCCCACGCGTAAAACGGCGATCCATCCCTGGGCCGAGGCGCAAGGCGCGGTGTTCGAGGACGTCGGCCAGTGGAAGCGCGCCTGGTATTTCCCCAAGGCGGGCGAGGACATGCACGCCGCGGTCGACCGCGAATGCGTCGCCGTGCGCAAGACGGCCGGCCTGTTCGATGCCTCGACGCTCGGCAAGATCGAAGTGGTCGGGCCGGATGCGGCCAAGTTCATGGAACTGCTCTACACCAACCCATGGGAGAAGCTGGAACCCGGCCGCTGCCGCTACGGCATCATGCTGCGCGAGGATGGCTTCATCTATGATGACGGCGTCGTCGGCAGGCTGGCGGCCGACCGCTTCCATGTGACGACGACGACCGGCGGTGCGCCGCGCGTCATGAACCATATGGAGGACTATCTCCAGACCGAGTTCCCGCATCTCAATGTCTGGCTGACCTCGATCACCGAGCAGTGGGCGGTCATCGCCGTGCAGGGACCCAAGTCGCGCGACATCATCGCGCCGCTGGTCGCAGGCATCGACATGTCGGACGAGGCGCTGCCGCACATGTCGGTGCGCGAAGGCAAGATCTGCGGCGTGCCGACGCGGCTGTTCCGCATGTCGTTCACCGGCGAGCGCGGGTTCGAGGTCAATGTGCCGGCCGATTATGGCCAGGCGGTCTGGGAAGCGCTGTGGGCCGAAGGCCAGAAGCATGGCGCGGCGGCCTACGGCACCGAGGCGATGCACGTGCTGCGCGCCGAAAAGGGCTACATCATCGTCGGCCAGGACACTGACGGCACGGTGACGCCGAACGATGCCGGTCTCGACTGGGCGGTCGGCAAGAAGAAGACCGATTTCGTCGGCATCCGCGGCCTGACTCGGCCGGACCTTGTCGCCAAGGGCCGCAAGCAGCTGGTGGGCCTCAAGACCAAAGATCCCAAGGTGGTGCTCGAAGAAGGCGCGCAGATCGTCGAGGATCCGAAGCAGGCGATCCCGATGAAGATGATCGGCCATGTCACTTCGAGCTACTGGTCGGAAAATTGCGGCCGCTCGATCGCGCTGGCGCTGGTCGCCGGCGGCCGCGACCGGATGGGCGACACGCTCTACGTGCCGATGCCGAACGGGGTGATCGAAGTGGAGGTTACCGGCATGGTGTTCTTCGACGAGACGGGAGGGCGCCTCAATGGCTAAGGCCGCTGCAAGGAAGACGACGCCAGCTGCATCGTCTTCGGTAGAACGCCGTCCGGCGCTGGCCGGTCGCAGCACCACTGCCGCCGCCGTCAAGGTCGAGGTGCTGCCGCCGGCCGAGCGCATTTCGCTGCGTGCGCCGGAGGCTTCGGTCGCAGCGCTTTCGAAGGCGCTTGGCGTGGCCTTGCCGAACAAGCCGAAGACATCCGCCTCGAAGGGCGGGCGCACCGCCTTGTGGCTCGGCCCCGACGAATGGCTTGTCATCGATGAGGCCGGCAACGATCCGCTGGCCGATTGCGCCAAAGTATCCGCGCTGCATTCGGCGGTTGGCGTCTCGCATCGCAACATCGCGATATCAGTGACGGGCACTGGGGCAGCGGCGACGATCAATGCGGGCTGCCCGCAGGATCTGTCGCTCGACGCCTTCCCGGTGGGCGCGGCGTCGCGCACCATCCTGGGCAAGACCGAGATCGTGCTGTTGCGCACAGCCGCCGATGCCTTCCGGGTCGAATGCTGGCGTTCCTTCTCGGACTATGTCTTTACTTTCCTGTCCGAGGGATCGCGCGACGCGGCGGTCTGAACTCGGAACGTTTTGCAGGGCACGCTCGTTCTGCATCCGCACGCCGAGGGAGAAATGCCGATGCCGTCGAATTCCGCGCCGAAGTCGCCGGTCAAAAAGACATCGGCCGTCCGCTCGCTCGAACATGAGCGACGTGAAGCCCCGAGCGCCGAAGAGGAACTCGAGGAAGGCCTTGAAGACACGTTCCCGGCCAGCGATCCGGTATCCATTACCGGAACCGCCATCCCCGGCGCACCGGCGAAACCGGGCAAGGCCAAGACCGTGCCGGGGCGCAAGAAGCGCAAGACCTAGTATTCCATCGGGCCAGATCGCATCGGACCTTCTCAATCTCCTTGGGCGTGCTATTTAAAGCGCTTTGGGAGATGAAAATGCCGACAAAAGCGATCGTTTGGGGCGAGAACGTCCACGAGCAGACCAATGAAGCCGTGCGCGAACTCTATCCCTTGGGGATGCACGGCACCATCGCCGCCGCGCTCAACCAGGACAAGGGCATCGAGGCGGCCACCGCCACCTTGCAGGAGCCCGAGCACGGCCTGAGCGAAAAGCGCCTGGCGGCCACCGACGTGCTTTTGTGGTGGGGCCACGCGGCGCATGGCGAGGTCAAGGACGAGATCGTCGAGCGGGTGCAGAAGCGGGTCTGGGAAGGGATGGGCCTGATCGTGCTCCATTCCGGTCACTACTCAAAGATCTTCAAGCGGCTGATGGGCACGCCCTGTTCGCTGAAATGGCGCGAGGCGGGCGAGCGCGAGCGCGTCTGGGCGATCAACCGCGGCCACCCGATCGCGCAAGGCATTGGCGAGTGCCTGGAGATCGGCGAGACCGAAATGTATGGCGAGCCGTTCGCGGTGCCGGAGCCGCTGGAGACGGTGTTCGTCTCCTGGTACGAGGGCGGCGAGGTGTTCCGGTCCGGGCTGACGTACCAGCGCGGCGCGGGACGGATCTTCTACTTCTCGCCCGGCCACGAGACCTATCCGATCTATCACAATGAGGGCGTGCAGCAGGTGCTGCGCAACGCCGTCCATTGGGCGCACAACCCGGCGCCGGCATGGTCCGGCATCACCAATGCGCCGAACGTGCCGACGGATGCGGCCAAGGAGAAGATCGTGCAGAAGGGGCTGCGCCTGCATGCCGATGGCGACAAGGGCCTGAGCTGATTGGGGCGGCCTGAGCTGATCGGGCCTGAGTTGCCCAAGGCGTGAGTTGATTTTGGGGGCTTGGGGCTAATGCATCGAATTCTTCTGCTCGGCACCGGCGGTATCGCCGGGCATCATGTCGAGGAGTTTGCCGGGATTCCCGGCTGCAGCATCGTCGCCTGTGTCGACCAGGTGCCCGGCCGCGCTGCGGCGTTCGCCGCGGCCAGCAAGATCGGCGATTCTTTCGAGAGCCTGGAGGCGGCGATCGCCTGGGGCCAGTTCGATGCCGCCATCAACGCGACGCCGGATGGTGCGCATAGGGCGACGACGCTGGCGCTGCTCGGCGTGGGAAAACATGTGTTTTGCGAAAAGCCGCTGGCGCCGAATCATGCCGACGCACTTGCTATGACCGAAGCGGCCGAGGCTGCCGGGGTGATCAACATGGTCAACCTCACCTATCGCAACTCACCGGCGATCCACGAGGCGCGGCGCATGGTTCAGGCCGGCGAGATCGGCGCATTGCGCCATGTCGAGGCGAGCTACCGGCAAAGCTGGCTGGTCAGCAAATCATGGGGTGACTGGCGGGTCGAGGACAAATGGCTGTGGCGCTTGTCCAGCCGGCACGGTTCGACCGGCGTGCTGGGCGATGTCGGCATCCATATCCTGGATTTCGCCACCTATGGCGCCGGCCAGGATATCGTCAGCCTGCATGCCGATCTGGTGACGTTTCCGAAGGCCGAGGGCGAGCGCATCGGCGACTATGTGCTGGACGCCAATGACAGCGTGGCAATGACGGCGCGGCTCGATTGCGGCGCGCTCGCCACGATCGTGGCGAGCCGCTACATGACCGGTCACGCCAACGATCTGTCGCTGGCCCTGCACGGCACCAAGGGCGCCATCAAGGTCGAGACCGACGGCAAGGCATCGAGCCTGTCGGCCTGCCTCGGCGGGGATGTCGATCTTCAGCGCTGGCGGACTTTGGATCTGCCCAGTGTCAAGCGCAATGCGCGACGCTTTGCCGATGCGCTGGATGCAGGCCGGAATGGCGATCCGTCGTTCCGGCGCGCCGCCGACATGCAGAAGCTGATCGACGCAGCCTTTGAGAGTTCAGCGGCGAAGCTGCCGATTTCGGTCGCTTGAAGCTGGCCGACTTGTGCCGGCCAGACGTGATCTTTGCTGATATCAGAATGCGCTCGGCACAATCCACGGATTGATGCTGATGCCGAGCCGCGGGCCCTTGCCTTCAGCGGTGTTTTCCGTGGCACCCTTCTTCTCGACCGAACCGGTCGAAGCGCAATCGAGCTTCAGGTTGGTCTTGGTGTCAACGCAGGCCGCCACCGGCGCATGCTTGACCGGATGGGTGGTGTTGGCGGCGAAAGCCGAGCCCGAAAGTGCCAGCACGGCGGCGAGGGTGAGGAGTGTCTTTTTCATTGTCAGTCTCCGGTTTCCGGGTCGAATTCAATTCGTACCGACGGGTGAATTTTTCTCGTACATGTACGATAGACTGTACATATACGCCGTCGATTGGGAATTCAAGGGAAAACCGTACGCGTACGATAAATTTTTCGTTAACCAAGAAATCCCCCCAGGGTCTGGCTGGGACGGAGAGAAAATATGGAAATGAAAGGGAACGGCGTTCAGCAGTTGACCGGTGTCTCGGTCAACGGCGGGACGTTTTGCGTGCTGAGCGTGGCGAGCGTGAAATCGCACATCCGCTTCACGAAGGCCTGCGGGTCGCCGAAGGGGTAGAATGGAAAGGTGATGAGCAGCGAGATCGTGCCGTGGCCGACCGCCCACAGCATGGTGGCGATGGCGCGCGGATCGCCCTGCAATTTTCCGGCGGCAACGCAGGCCTCGACCCGGCTGATCAGCGCCTTCATCGCCGGGTTGCTCTCTTCCATGTCGTCGTAGCTCCTGCCTTCCGGCAGCTTGGTCTTTTCGGTCATGAATACGGTGCGGTATTCGTTGGGATTGCCGAGCCCGAAGGCGGCATATTCCGTCATCACCGCCTGCAAGGCTGCGATCGGATCGTCGGACGGATGCTCCTCGATGCGGCGAGCAAGCGTCTCGAATGCGTCCTCGGCCAGAGCGAACAGGATGTCCTGCTTGTCGGCGAAGTAGGAATAAACGGACATCGGGGCGTAGCCGACCCGCTTGGCCAGCTTGCGGATGGTCAGGCCCTCATAGCCCTCTTCCTGGACAAGCTTATGCGCGGCCTCGAGCAATTCGGAGCGCAGTTCTGCCTTTTGTTTCTCGCGGCGTGTCTGGACGCTCTGCGGCAAGATCTGGTGCCTTCGGTTGGGTTGGTGGCTGGCTAAATTATATACGCTGTACGGAAACGGACAAGGGCACGGGAAGTTCCCAAACGGTATGCTTCGGATCGTGCCGACGCTTGTCGTAATTTGGCAGCCCCGTGATCAGCACCGTTCCTCTCTCGAAACGGCCCATCACGCCTCCCTGTCGATCAGTTCTGCGGCAAGACACGAAAGCAGCTTCACCGCCTCGCCATAGGTTTTCGCCTTCTCGGGATTGGAGGCATTGCCGTCCAGCGCCCGTTTGAAGACGCCTTGGCAGATGGCAGCCAGCCGGAAAAAGGAAAAGGCGAGGAAGAACGTCCAGTTGCCGATACCGGTGAGCCCGCGCCGCCGGCAGTAGGCGGCGACGTAGTCCTCTTCGGAAGGCAGGCCGAGTGCGGAACGATCGATACCGCCCAGGCCGCGAAAGCCGGAAGCGTGCGGCAGCCGCCATTGCATGCATTGATAGGCGATATCGGCGAAGGGGTGGCCTGATGTCGAAAGTTCCCAGTCGAGCACTGCCAGAACCGTTGGCCGGTCCGGCGCGAAGATCAGATTGTCCAGCCGGTAGTCGCCATGGACCAGTGAGATCCGGCCGTCATCTACGGGCATATGCGTTTCCAACCAGGCAATCAGCCGGTCCATGTCGGCGACGGTGCCGGTTTCCGAGGCACGGTACTGGCTCGTCCAGCGCGCCAGTTGGCGCTCGAAATAATTGCCCGGCCGGCCGAAATCGCCGAGCCCCACAGTCTCGACATCGACCTCGTGCAGGGCGGCGAGGGTGTCGTTCATGGCATCGTAGATGGCGGTGCGTTCATCATTGTCGCCAGCCTCCGGCAGAGCCGGATCCCAGAAAATGCGGCCGTCGAGGAAATCCATCACGTAGAACATGCGGCCGATGGGCGAGCCTTCCGCCGACAGATGCAGCATGGCCGGCACAGGCACGGCGGTGCCGGCAAGCGCGCTCATCACCCTGAATTCGCGGTCGACCTGGTGCGCCGATTTCAGCAATTGCCCCGGCGGCTTGGCGCGCAGCACGTAACGGCCGCTTGCCGCCGTCAAAAGGTAGGTCGGGTTCGATTGGCCGGATTTGAACTTCTCGACTGCAGCAAGCCCGGAAAAGCCCGGTATGCTCGCCTCGAGGTAAGGCGCAAGCGCTGCCTGGTCGAGAACGGGATCACTCATGCCGTCTCGGGCTGGCGTTCGATCAAGGTCAGCGTCAGCCAGCGCGCGGTCAGTGCCGGCTTCTTCGAACCCTCGATCTCGATCGTCACGTCATGCGCGGTCTGCACCCAGCCCGACGGCCTGACCTTGACGTCGGCCAGCACGAAACGCGTGCGGATGCGCGCGCCGGTTTTCACCGGCGCCAGGAAGCGCAGCGAATCGAAGCCGTGGTTGACGCCCATCTTGCCGTTTTCCAGCGGCGGCATGGTCTCGAAGGTCATCGCCGACAACAGCGACAGCGACAGGAAGCCGTGCGCGATGGTGCCGCCGAACGGCGTTTCACGCATCGCCCGCTCCGGATCGCAGTGGATGAACTGATGGTCGTCCGTGGCGTCGGCGAACTGGTCGATCATGCGTTGCGTGACCACCCGCCACGGCGACACGCCGACCTCCTTGCCGACACTGGCCAGAAGCACATCGAGACTGATCGGTTCCACGCTCATGTCCTCCAGTTCACCCCCGGCTTCTGTGGCCGGAAAATGTCATTCCTTGAACAAGGTCAGCCCATGCTGCACCGACTGTCCGCCGTCGATCGGCAGGATGGCGCCAGTGACATAGCTGCCTGCACGGCTGCACAAATAGAGCGTTGCGCCGGCAATGTCATCCGGTGCGCCGATACGGCCGATCGGAACATGGCTGCCGACGTGCCTGGCCTGTTCCTCTGTGGCGGTGGCAAATGCCGTCATCCGGCTCTGGAAGGGGCCGGGGGCAAAGGCGTTGACGGTGATGCGGCGGGCGGCGAACTCGAGCGCCAGTGTGCGCGTCAGATGATGAACCGCAGCCTTCGAGGCGGTGTAGGAATAGGCGTCGTCGGCCAGCGGCTGCGTGCCCATCACCGAACCGAGGTTGATCACCCTGGCCGGATCGGCGTCGCTGGCGGCGGCGTCGAGCAGCGGCAGCAATTCACGGGTCAGGTGGAAAACCGCGGTGACGTTGACGCCAAACACCTTGGCCCATGCCGAATAGGGGAAGCTTTCCAGCGGCGCGCCCCAGGAGACGCCGGCGTTGTTGACCAGAATGTTCAGCCGTTCGGTGCGCGATTTGACCTCGGAGACGAGTGCGGCGATGCCGGCTTCGCTGGAAACGTCGCCGACGAAGCCGTCGGCCCGGCCCGGTGCACCAAGCTGGTTCAACTCTTCGGCGACCTTGATACAATCCTCGCCCTTGCGCGACGCGATCATCACGCTGGCGCCGGCCTTGACCAGCGCGGTCGCCGCCATGCGGCCGATGCCGGTCGCCGCACCCGTCACCAGTGCGGTCTTGCCGGCCACCGAAAACAGTTCGTCCAGATAGCTCATCACAATCCTCCGCGCTCGGCATGCGGGCAAACAGTTCGTTGACAAGGCTATCCGAAGTACGGTCATCCTTGCCACTGACAAAATGCCTGGCGTGTATGAAGGGTTAGCGACCGATGACGGAGATGAATCTCGGCATGACCGAGCGGCTGAAGCCAATCCACGCGCGCGTCGCGGCCGTGGTGCGCGACGAGATCATGCCGCTCGACCATGAATTCCTCAGCGAAGTGGGCAAGGCAGGCAACCGCTGGGTCTACAGTGCGCGTCAGAGCGAGATCCTCGAAGGGCTGAAGAATTCCGCAAGAGAGCGCGGCCTGTGGAATTTCTGGCTGACCGGCTCGGAACGCGGCTATGGTCTTTCCACCGTCGAATACGCCTATCTGGCCGAAGAGATGGGCAAGGCGCATCTCGGCGCCGAGACCTTCAACTGCTCGGCGCCCGACACCGGAAACATGGAGGTGCTGGAGCGATACGGCTCGGCCGACCACAAGAAAGCATGGCTGGAACCGCTGCTCGACGGCAAGATCCGCTCGGCCTATCTGATGACCGAGCCGGATGTCGCTTCATCCGATGCCACCAACATTGCCATGCGTTGTGAACGCCACGGCGGCGACTATGTGCTCAATGGCGAGAAATGGTGGGCTTCGGGCGCCGGCGATCCGCGCTGCGCCATCTACATCGTCATGGTCAGGACCGGGGGCGATGACGAGCCGCAGCACCGCCGCCATTCGATGATCCTGGTGCCATCAGACACCAAAGGCGTGACCAAGGTGCGGGCCATGCAGGTCTATGGCGATGACGACGCGCCGCATGGCCACATGCATCTTCGCTTCGACAATGTACGCGTACCGGCGTCGAACCTGATCCTCGGCGAGGGCAGGGGGTTCGAGATCGCGCAAGGGCGGCTCGGTCCCGGCCGCATCCACCACTGCATGCGCGCCATCGGACAGGCCGAGATGGCGCTCGAGATGCTGTGCCAGCGTTCCGTGCGCCGCGAGGCCTTCGGCCAGAAGCTGGCAAAGCTCGGCGCCAATTTCGACATCATCGCCGAATGCCGCATGGAGATCGAGATGGCGCGGCTGCTCTGCCTCAAGGCGGCGTGGATGATCGACCAGGGCGATGCGCGGGCTGCTGCTCCCTGGATCAGCCAGATCAAGGTGATCGCACCGCGCGTCGCGCTCAAGGTCACCGACGAGGCGGTGCAGATGTTCGGCGCGCAAGGCATCAGCCAGGACACACCGCTGGCGCGGTCGTGGACGCATCTGCGGACCTTGCGCCTTGCCGACGGGCCGGACGCCGTGCATCGCCGTCAGGTGGCGCGGACGGAGTTGAGGAAATACACGCAGGAGAAGGTCTGAGCGCCGGCATCGTCATGCGGGCGCGACCCGAGGCTCGAGCGAGGAGTGTTCCGATGACCGTCCCATCCGAAATGAAGGCGCTGCTGCTTGTCGGCGATGGCTACACCAGGACACCGAGCGGCAGTGTGCTGGAGGCGATGGAGCCCTATCTCGAGCCGGGCAGCATCGCGGTGCCGACACCGGGCCCCAGCCAGGTGCTGATCAAGGTCAGCCTCGCCTCGATCAATCCGTCCGATGTCGCCTTCGTCAAGGGCCAGTACGGCCAGCCGCGTGCCAAGGGCCAGCCGGCCGGCTTCGAGGGTGTCGGCATTGTCGTCGCCAGCGGGGACGAGCCCTATCCCAAAAGCCTGATCGGCAAGCGCGTGGCTTTTGCCACCGGCGTCACCAACTGGGGCTCGTGGGCCGACTATGCCGTCGCCGAGGCGGCTGCCTGCATCCCGCTGCTCGACACCGTTCGCGACGAGGACGGTGCGGCGATGATCGTCAACCCGCTCACGGCGCTCGCCATGTTCGACATCGTCAAGGAGGAAGGCGAGAAGGCCTTCGTCATGACCGCCGGCGCCAGCCAGCTCTGCAAGCTGATCATCGGCCTGGCCAGCGAAGAGGGTTTCCGGCCGATCGTCACCGTGCGCCGTGACGACCAGATCGCGGCTCTGAATGCGCTTGGCGCGGCGCACGTGCTCAATGAAAGGGCGCCGGATTTCAAGGCGGCGTTGCGCGAGGTGATGAAGGCCGAACAGCCGCGCATCTTCCTTGACGCGGTAACCGGGCCGCTTGCCTCCGCCATCTTCGACGTCATGCCGAAGCGGTCGCGCTGGATCATCTATGGGCGGCTCGATCCCGAAGCCACCGTTATCCGCGAGCCCGGCCAACTGATCTTCCAGCACAAGCATATCGAAGGGTTTTGGCTGAGCGAGTGGATGCGCCAGTTCCGCGACCGTCGCGGCCCGGCGATCCTGGAAGCGCAGAAGCGCTTTTCCGATGGGCGCTGGTCGACCGACGTGACGGCGGTGGTGCCGCTTGCCGAAGCAATGGCGCGGCTGCCAGCCGAACTGGCCAAGCCCAACGGCAAGGTGTTCATCAAGCCTTGAACGAAAATGGCTGGCGAGCGAAGTCCAGTTACTGCAAAAAAGGGGCTGCTTGTGAGAAAATGGTGGTTTGTCCCGATTGTCCTCATGTCGATGGCCAGTACCATTGGTGCACAGGCTGCCGAAAAGTTCCCGCCGTTTTGGCGCAAGGCGATGACGAACGATCCCAGTACGAATTACTTTCTCAAGAAATATTCGGCCCCGCTGGATGATCCTGCCGGGACCGCGGTCAGGAATATCATGCTGGCGCGGGTCGTCGGCGCCGAATGTCAGGCCTCCAGACTCAACAAGGCCAAGATCAAAGCCTATCGCGACAGGATGATCGGGCCGCTCACGCCTGAGCAACTCAAAACAGCTGCATTTGAAGGTGGTAGTGCGTTGCGCAGTTTCAACTACCAGGATCTCGCTCACCTCTGTGCCGGCATCGACTATCAGTTCGGGTCGAAAGGCGTGCTGATCCCGGGGGCTGTTCTTGCTGGTAAGGGCGAGCCGAAATATCCCTTTGATCCGCGCAACCCCTATTTTCGTTTGCCCGAATTCACTGGCGATTAGTCAGGTCGCCAGCCTCGGACGGCAGCCATGAAGGTGGGAACGCATATTCGAGGCGAAGGAGGTGCGGCCCTGACGTTCGTCAGCCCCCTATGCCACGCCGCTTCGTCCGTGATATGCCGCCGCCATCGAATGCCGGGACAGGCTGGACTGATCCAGTTCCGGGATTGTGTGGAGCGCCTTGATGACGATTTCCAAGCCGGTTTTCGACCGTTTGGGGTTTGGCCTGTGGATCGGAGCGTTCCTGGTCGTTCTTGCCCTGGTCCTGTGGTCACCGCACACGCGGACGGTATGGCAGGCCTATATCGACGGCAGCGTGGCGCTTCAGGCCGGTCTGCCGCTCTACGACACCCAGTCCGAGATGGGGTATCTCTACGCGCCGGCCTTTGCCGCGCTCTACACTCCAATAGTCAAGCTTGGTCCGCATCTGGGCGGCTTGGTTTGGCATTCCATTGGCTTTGCGGTGCTGACCTACGCCGCGATGCGGCAGGTGCGCAAGCTCGGCGGCGGCGAACTGACATGGCTGCTTTCTTTCGGTCTTTTCCTCGCTTTGCCGATGGCGGTGGGGGCGATCCGCAACGGCCAGGCGACGATCCTTTTGACCGGCGCTTGCTGGCTTCTCACCCTGTCGGCGCTGGAAGGGCGGCGGGCGGAGACGTTCTTCTGGGCTTCGCTTGCCATCATCGCCAAGCCGACCGCGATCATAATGCTGTTGTTGGTAGGAGCCCTTCGGCTCCGGTTGATACCGGTGCTGGTGCTGGCGCTGCTGTTCGTGCTGGCACTGCCTTACGCTTTTGCTCCCGCCGGCTATCTCAACGATCAGTATCGTGTCTTCATCCAGATGCTGACCTCCATGGCCGTCGACAACACCAGCCATTTCGTGCCCACCGATTTCACGGCACCGTTCACCACGATAGGACTGCCGATACCGGAAATCGGCGCAACGATCGTGCGCATGGTCATGGCCCTGTTTACGCTTTCTGCCGTCATCTGGTTCGACCGCAGGCTCGAACAGGGAAAGGCGGCGCTGGCGATCTTCCTGACAGCCACTTTCTACATGTGCGTCTTCAACCCGCGCGTCGAGCCAAACACCTTTGCCATGATCGCGGTACCAGCCGGTCTTGCCATCGCCCTGTTGTGGCGCGAAGAACGGGGCGGCGTCCTTGCCTCGGTGCTGTCGACGACGCTGTTCGTGACCGGGTTGAGCGGCGTCGAGCGCCATGTGCACGATTTCCTCTTCCCCTGGTTCCGGCCGGTCGCCGTCACTTTTATCGCCGGTTCGCTGATCTGGTGGTTCTGGGCCAAGGCACGGGAAAAGGTGGTGAATGCGGGAGTCGCGAATGGTTGAGTTGCGGCCGAGCCTCGATATTGTCGCACCGTTCTTCAACGAGGCGGCATCGGCATCGGCCTTCGCGTGCCTGCTGGGCGAGCTCGAAGTGGCCGTGGCACAACGCTTCGGCATGACCGTACACAAGATCCTCGTCGATGACGGCAGTCGTGACGATGGTGCCGTGCGGTTTTCGCAAGCGCTGACGGGGTCGTGGGAGATCGTGCGCCTCAGCCGCAATTTCGGCAAGGAAGTCGCGGTGCTCGCCGGCCTCGACCAGTCGCGCGGCGACATGGTGCTGATCATGGACGCCGACCTCCAGCATTCCCTGGACATCAGCCTGAAGCTGATCGCCGAGCTGGTGGACCATCCGGACATCGACGTCGTCTATGCGCAGAACGACCGCCGCGAGGCGAGCTGGCGGCGCAGCCAGCTTGCACGGCTTTTCTACAGCCTGATCAACTCGAGCCAGCGTTTCGATATTCCCGAAAATGCCGGCGACTTTCGCGTCATGCGCGGCGCCGTGGCGCGCGCGCTGACCAGCCTGCGCGACAAGCGGCGCTTCAACAAGGGCCTGTTTGCCTGGGCCGGCTTTCGCCAGATGGCGTTGCCCTATTCGCCGGAAGGCCGCGCCAGCGGCACGTCGAAATGGAGCCGGCTCAACCTGATCGCCTTCTCGCTCGAAGGTTTTACTTCCTTTTCCGTCATTCCCTTGCGTCTCATCAGCCTCAGCGGGCTGCTCGCGGCGTTGGCCGGTGCGCTCTATGGCGCCAAGGTGCTCTTCGAGGTGATCTTCTACGGCATTGCCGTTCCGGGCTACCCCAGCCTGCTGGTTGCCGTCGTCCTGCTCGGCGGCCTCAACCTGACCTTGCTTGGCCTGATCGGCGAATACGTCTGGGTCACGCTCAGCGAGAGCAAGGATCGCCCGGTCTATCTCGTGCGCGACGTCGTGCGCAGCGTGGCCCCCGCCGATCGGCCGGAGCCGGGCACTTCGAACAGATGACGCGGCGCATCCGCCTGATCGCCGACGACTACGGCCTGGCGCCCGGCGTTTCCGCCGCGATTCTCGACCTGCTCGATCGCGGCCGCCTGACCGGCACCAGCTGCATGACCGGGTTTCCGGAATGGGAAGCGGAGGCAGCGCGCATAAAACCGCTGTGCGGCCGGGCCGCGGTCGGGCTGCATCTCACCTTGACCGACCAGTTGGCCATTACCGGCCGGTCGAACCTGGCGCCGGAAGGCCGGCTGCCACCGCTCCGCGCACTGGCCTTGCCTGTTTTGCGCGACCGCATCGGCGAGCGCCATGTTCATGCCGAGCTTGACGCCCAGTACAGCCGCTTCGTCGAGGCGCTTGGCCGCCGCCCCGATTTCGTCGACGGGCATCAGCATGTGCATTTCCTTCCCGTCGTGCGCACATGGCTGCGCGCGCGGTTTCCAGAAGGCGCCGACAGGCCGGCCCTACGCGGCGGCCCGGCGCTGGCCGCAGGGTCGAAGGTCGCCGCGATTGCCGCGCTCGCTGCCGGGTTCAACCGTTCGATGCAGCGCGCCGGCTTCATCGTTTTCCAGCCGCTCGCCGGCATCTATGACTGGCGGCAGCCCGAAAAGTTCACTGCGGTTCTGCAGGCCGCCGTCGAAGGGTTGCCGGAACAAGGGCTGTTCATGTGCCATCCCGGCCATGTCGACGAGACGCTGCGCGCGCGCGACACGATGCAAGGTGCGCGCGAGGTCGAATTCGCGGCCCTGGCATCGGACGCGTTCGGAGCCAGCCTGGCCCGCGCCAATGTCGCAATCATGGATGGCAGGGGATGAACGACGCCGAGCGGCCCCCGCGTTCGACCGGCAGCAAGATCGTCCGCTTTGCCATTGTCGGACTGGCCAACACAGCCATCGACCTTGCCAGCTTCTTCCTGCTGCTCAAGCTCGGTGCTTCGCCGCTGCCGGCCAACGTTGCTGCCTGGTTCATCGCCGTCACCTTTTCCTTCGCGGCGAACGGCTTCTGGTCGTTCGAGCGCAATCGAGCCATCCGGCTGCGTGACGCATTCCTTCGCTTCGCCTCGCTTGGAGGGCTGATTTCGCTCGGCGTCTCCAGCCTCTCCATCGCGCTGTTTGCCGGCATCGCCGGAGTGTGGCCGGCAAAGATCGCCGGTGTCGTGGTGGCGGCGGTGCTGAATTTCCTCGCCGCGCGCTGGTCGATCGAAGGCCGGTTCTTGAGATAGGCGGAACTATTTTTCTTACGAAATTCCGGACGGAAAACCGCTACACACTTTTCCTTGGATTTCTTTACTCCGCCGGTTCCACATTGGTGTAGGCGGCTTCCTCCAACTCGCGCTTCAGTCGCGCTTCCTCATGGGTCTTCGGCGTGACGAAGCGGCCAAGCAAGAGATAGGCGACCGGCGTCAGGAACAGCGTCGAGACGGTGGCCAACCCCAGGCCGCCGACGATGACCCAGCCGAGCGCGACGCGCGCCTCGGCACCGGCGCCGCTCGCCAGCACCAGCGGCAAGCCGCCGAGCACGGTGCAGATCATCGTCATCATCACCGGCCGCACGCGGATGATCGAGGCCTGCTCGATCGCTTCGCGCACGCCAAGCCCGCGATCGCGCAGCTGGTTGGCGAATTCGACGATCAGGATGCCGTTCTTGGCCATGACGCCAACCAAAAGCACCAGGCCGATCTGGCTGTAGGCGTTGAGACTGGTGCCCGAGAGCAGAAGCGCGAAAATCGCGCAGGCCAGTCCCAGCGGCACCGTCGCCATGATGATGACGGCACTGACGAAACTTTCGAACTGGGCGGCCAGCACCAAAAGGATGATGACCAGCGCGAAGCCGAAAATGGTGATCATGGCGCTGTTGGTTTCGCCCAGCGTCGCCGCCTCGGCCAGAGGCAGGATGCGGCTGCCCGCAGGCAGCAGCGGCGTGGCGATCTCCTCGGCGCGGGTGAGCGCGTCGCCAAGTGCGAAGTCGCCACTGAGGTTGGAGGTGATGGCCACCGAGGGCTGCTGCTGTTCGCGCGACAGCGATGGCGGCACGGCACGTTCGGTCAGCGTGGCGATGGTCGACATCGGCACGAAACGTCCGTCTGCCGTCTTCAGGAAGATGTTTTCCAGATCGGTCGGATCGTTGATTGGATTGGTGGTCGAGACCAGCTTCACGCCGTAGCTGCGGTCGGCGATGTAGACGTCGACGACATCGTTGCCGTCGAGCATGGCCTGCAAGGTGTTGGCCAGTCCCGATATGTCGATGCCGAGGTCGGAGGCGCGCTCGCGGTCGATGGCCACGGCGAGCTGCGGTTGCGTCGGGTCGATCGACAGGCGCGGTGTCTGGAAGCGCGCGTCCTTCTGCATCTCGGCGATGATCTTCACGGCTGCGTCGCCGAGCGCCTTGCGGTCGTTGCCGACCAGCGCGAACTGCAGGCCGTTGCCGGCGCCACGGATGCCGAGGCTGTTGGGCTGTACCGGGAAGATGCGCACGCTCGGCACCTGCCTGGTCAACTGGCTGATCTCGGCCATGATCTCCTGCTGGCTGCGGCTGCGCTCGTTCCACGGCGCCAACGTCATCACCATGAAGCCGGAATTGTAGGAGCCGTTCTGGCCGGCATTCTCGAAGGTCGAGCGGATCTCGCCGGAATCGCGCATCGGCTGGATCAGTCTCTCGATCTTCTGCATCTGCTGCGTCGTATAGTCGAGGCTGACGCCTTGCGGGGCGCTGATGCGCAGAAGGACGGCGGCGCGGTCCTCGGTCGGCGTCAGCTCCTGGCGGATGGTGCCGAACAGCGTGAAGGCGGTGCCGGCAAACAGCACCGCGACCAGAAGCACGATCCATGGCGCGTCGAGGCAGGCGTGTAGGCCGCGCTTGTAGGCCGTACTGAGCGCGCCGCCGATGCGGGCGCCGATGCCATGGCCCCCTTCGTGGTGGAGCGATGCGCTGGTCAGCATGCGCGAGGCGAGCATCGGGCACAGCGTCAGCGCCACAACGCAGGACAATAGCACCGACATGGCAAGCACGAAGCCGAATTCGCGGAACAGGCCGCCGGTCTGGCCGGGCAGGAACGAAATCGGCACGAAGACGGCGACCAGCGTCAAGGTGGTGGCAATGACGGCGAAAAACACTTCCTGCGCGCCAAGCACGGCGGCGGCGCGGGGCCCCATGCCCTCATTGCGTCGTCGCACGATGTTTTCGAGCACGACGATGGCGTCGTCGACGACCAGTCCCGTCGCCAGCACCAGAGCGAGCAGGGTCAGGATGTTGACCGAGAAGCCGGCCAGATAGATGGCAGCGATGGTGCCGATCATGGCGACCGGCATCGACAGGCCGGGGATCAGCGTCGCGCGCCAGTCGAGGAGAAACACATAGATGACGATCAGCACCATGGTCACGGACAGGCCGAGTGCGATCTCGACCTCGTGCACCGCGCCCTTGACGAAGACGGCGTCGTCGCTGGTGATCTTGATCGACATGCCCTTGGGCAGGTTTTCCTGCAGCTTGGCGACGGCGGCCTGGACACCGGTCGAGATGTCCAGCGTGTTCGATTCCGCCTGGCGGATGATGCCGATGCCGATGCCGGTCTTGCCGTCCGAGCGCAGCGCGGTCTGGCCGACGTCGGGACCGAGCGTGACGGTGGCGACGTCGCGGATGCGCGTCGTGCCGCCGACAATGATGTTTTCGAACTCTTCCGGCGTGGTCACGTCGGCAGTCGTGCGGACGATCAGGTCCTGGTTGGTCGTGGTGATCGAACCGGCAGGGGAATCGAAAGCGACCGAGGCAAGGGCGGCCCTGAGATCGGCAACCGTGAAGCCGAGGCTGGCCAGCTTGTTCTGGTCGACATCGATGCGAAAGATCTTGTCGCGGTCGCCATAGACCTGGACGTCGGCAACGCCGGGCACGGCGGCAAGCTCGTCCTCGATCTGGTCCTGGACCACCACGGTCATGTCCTGGATCGACATGTTGTCCGAGGTCACCGCCAGTCGCATCACCGCGTCGGAATTGGCGTCGGCCTTGACGATGCGCGGCGGATCGGCGGTGTCGGGCATCTGATTGGCGACGCGGCCGACGGCATCACGCACGTCCGAGGCGGCGACATTCAGATCGACGCCGTCGTTGAACTCGATGGTGACGCGGCTCGAGCCGAACGAGGAAGACGACGAGATCGACTTGACGCCTGAGACGCGGGCGACGGCGCCCTCGATCGTGTCGGTCAGTTCGCGGTCGACGGTCTCGGCCGCCGCGCCCTCGAAGGTGGTGGAAACAGTGACGACCGCGCGATCGACATCAGGCAGTTCGCGGATCTCGACGCCGTAGAAAGCGGCCAGGCCGGCGACCGCAATCAGTGTGTTCAGCACGAAGGCCATGACCGGCCTGCGGATGAACAGGGCGGTGAAGCCGGTCTCGCTGGCGGTGTTGATGGTTCCGGTCATGAGCCTGCGGCGGCGTCCGCGGCGCGCTGCTCTTCGCCGGCAAGGCGAACCGCGCCGCCCTCGCTGACGCTCTGGGTGCCTTCTGTGACCACCATGTCGCCATTGTCGATCTCGGCGTCGATCAGCACGGTCTCGGTGTTGCGCTGGATGATGCGCACCGGGACCCGCCTGGCCTTGCCATCCTCGATCTGCCAGACATAGGCGCCGTCCGACCCCCACAGGATCGCCAGCGGGCTGACGGCCGGATAGGTTTGCCCCGGAAATTTCATGGTGATGCCGAACGACATGCCGGCGCGCAGCGAATCGGCCGGGTTGGCGATCTTGGCCTTGACCAGCAGGGTGCGGCTCTTTTCATCGATGTGGTTGTCGATGGCCGAAACGGTGCCGCTATAGGCGTTGCTGGGATTGGCGATCGGCGTCGCCGTCAATTGCGCACCGACCTTGACGGCGGCGGCGAAGCGCTCGGGTACCAGGAAATCGACCAGGATCGAGGACCGGTCGTCGAGCGTGGCGATGGCCGACTGGTTGGTGACATAATTGCCGGCCGAGATCGGCAGGATGCCGACGGTGCCGGCGATCGGCGCCAGGATCGACCGGCGCTGCAGTGCAAGTTCCGCGTCCTGAAGCGCCAGCTTGGCGCCCGCCAGCACCACCTCGGCGTCAGCCACGGCTACCGGGGTCGCGGCATTGGAGGCACGCAGCGACTTGACGCGGTCGAGCTTGGACTGAGCATCCTGCAAGGCGAGCTTGGCACGGTCCTGAGAGATCACTTCGGTCTCGGAATCGAGGGTGGCGAGGATCTGTCCCTTTTCGACATGGCTGCCGGATTCGACCAGCAGTTCGGCGAGGCGGCCGGAGCTGTAAGGATTGACGGTCACCGAGGCGTTGGCACGGCCGGTGCCGATCGCCTGCAGGCGGTCGTTGATAACAGCCGAAGTGGCCGCCAAGGCGACCACGTTTACCCGCTGGTTGCCGTTGCGGCCGTTTGCCTGCCTCGCGTTGGCGGCACCGGTTTCAGCCGGGGGCGTTGCCGCGTAAGCCCAGTCGATGCCCCAACGTGCCAGCACGTCCGGTGCGCCGGGATAAAAGCGCAGCCAGGCGGCTGCCGCCACCACCAGCACCACGAGTGCAAAAAGTATCTGTTTCCAGGCGGCCATCAGCACTCCGGTTGGTAAAACAATCCTTCCGTCTACCGGTTTCCCGAAATGAAGCAGACGCAGCGAGGCTATTGTAAGGCAAAGAAGCCGCCTCGATATCGCGTCTTTATGACAATTCTCCGGGGGCTGCGCACATTAAATATATGTAACGTTTGAGAAAATATGCGTAACGCTTCGGATCATCGCACATGCACTAACGCAGACTTTCCATCTCGCGAATGCGTTTGGCGCCTTCTGCTTCCAGTTGCCTGGTGACGGCGCCGATCAGCGTTTCGGCGACGACGAAAAGGGCCGCCGATGAATCCCATGCCGACGGCACTGCGGTTCGTCCGGCGATGACATGGCGAGCAAGGCGGGCGATCGGCGACAGCCACTGGTCGGTGAACAGCACGATCTGCACGCCACGCTGATGCGCCTTCTCGGCGAAGCGGAGGAGGCTGTCCTGGTAGCGCCTGATGTCGAAGATGACCAGTACGTCGCGCTTGCCCATGTCGATCAGCCGGTCACGCCACATGCTTTCCTGCCCGGCGAGGTGAAAGACATCCGGCTGGACGATGGCGAGGTGGGCGGCCATGTAGCGCGCCAGCGGATCGGTGAAGCGGCCGCCGATCAGGAAGGTCTTGCCGCGCCGGTCCGCTAGCCGGGCGGCGATGTCGGCAAGCTGCTTGTCGGACAGGTGCCTGAATGTCTCGCGCATATTGTCGAGCGTCGCTTCCAGCATCGGCGACACGGTCCCGCCGCCGGGCGAGGGCGGATTGAGCGTCCTTGTCGCCGGCGATTGCAGTTGCGCCGCCAGTTCGTCCTGCAGGCTCGACTGGAACTCCGGATAGTTCTGAAAGCCCAACCGGGCGACGAAACGCAGGATTGTCGGCGAGGAAACGCCGGCTGCGGCCGAGAATTCAGCGCCCGTTTTCAAGCCGATCATCGGGTAGAAGGCAATCAGTGTCTGGGCCGCGCGCCGTTCGCTGGCCGGCATCGTGCCGATGCGGTCGGCGATCAGTTCGGCAATGTTGGAAATCATCTTTTCCCCACCCTTGGCTCGGTCGATGGTCTTTTCCGAAATCGCATTTGACAAAGCCGGACAAACTGTATGAAATCATCCACAGGGGCGCAATGAGGCAAAATACGTAACATACGATACAGCGCTCCCCGGGGACGGCAGAGTATGGAGAAAGCACGGCCCGCCAGCCTTGCATCGTCTGATACCGTAAGGGTGACGAACCCCGGCGGATCAAGCCCTTTCGTGCTGACCTGCGATCACGCCTCGAACTTCCTGCCCGCCGAATTCGGCACGCTCGGCCTTGCTGTCGAGGACCTGTCGCGCCACATCGCCTGGGATCCCGGCGCGCTGCCGGTTGCCCGCCGCATGGCGCAGGCGCTCGACGCGACGCTGGTCGAAACCCGCATTTCGCGCCTTGTCATCGACTGCAACCGGCCGCTTGACGCGCCCGACCTGGTGCCGCCGGTCAGTGAGACAACGGCCATACCGGGCAATGCCGGCCTGTCGGAAAGTGAGCGTGCCGCGCGTGTCGCGCTTTCGTGGCGCCCTTTCCACGATACGATTGCGGATATCATCAGCCACAGGCTGTCACACGGTCAGGAAACGCGGCTGGTTTCGGTCCATTCCTTCACGCCGGTATACAAGGGCCGCAACCGGCCCTGGCATATCGGCATCATCCATGACGAGGATCGCCGGCTGGCGGCGCCGCTGATATCGGCGCTGAAGCGGCTTTCCGGTGTCACCGTCGGGGTCAACGAGCCGTATTCACCTGATGACCGAGTCTATTTCACGCTGGAACGGCATGCGCGCCCGCGCGGACTGCCCTGCGCGATGATCGAAATCCGCAATGACGAAATCGCCGGCGAGACCGGGCAGCGGAAATGGGCGGATCTGCTCACGGGCATTTTTTCGGATCTGGAGCCAGAGGAGGCCGGACACACCAGATCGCATTCAGTCGGAAAGTCAGTTCAATCGGCTAGCTAGGGCGGGATCTCATCCCGACCCGAAAACCAACAGGGGACACTAAAATGGCAGCACCGGGTTATACTGAAGTTGACAAGGCGGAGGACGTAAAGCACCTCCACAGCATGGGCTATGCCCAGGAATTGGAGCGGCGCCTCAGTCGCTTTTCGAACTTCGCCGTTTCCTTCTCCATCATCTGCATCCTGTCGGGCGGCATCAATTCGCTGGCCCAGGCCACCTCCGGCGCCGGCGGTATCGGCATCGGCATCGGCTGGCTGGTCGGCTGCTTCGTTTCGCTGACCTTTGCGGTCGCCATGTCGCAGATCAGCTCGGCCTATCCGACGGCCGGCGGCCTCTATCACTGGGGTTCGATCCTCGGCAACCGCGGCACCGGCTGGGTCACCGCATGGCTCAATCTGCTCGGCCTGATCACCGTGCTCGGCGCCATCAATGTCGGCACCTGGACGTTTTTCATCGGCGCTTTCGGCCCGACGCTCGGAATCGAAGGCACGCTGACAAACCAGATGATCTTTCTGATCATCATCACCGGCGCGCAGGCGCTGATCAACCATCTCGGCATCAAGCTGACGGCGAAGCTGACCGATTTCTCGGGCTATCTCATCTTCTTCGGCTCGATCCTGATCGCCATCGTCTGCCTGGCTTCCGCTGAGACCTGGGATTTCAGCCGTCTCTTCACCTTCAAGAACTATTCCGGGGACGCAGGCGCCGGCGTGTGGCCATCCGTCTCGAATGCCTGGGTGTTCGCGCTCGGCCTGTTGCTGCCGATCTACACGATCACCGGTTATGACGCTTCCGCGCACACCTCGGAGGAAACCATCAAGGCGGCTTCTTCCGTGCCGCGCGCCATGGTCATGTCGGTGATCTGGTCGGCCGTTTTCGGCTATCTGTTCCTGGCCGCCTTCGTGCTGATGATCCCGAACATGGACGATGCCGCCAAGCAGGGCTGGAACGTGTTCTTCTGGGCCTTCGACCAGCGCGTAAGCCCCGGCATCAAGGAGTTCGTCTACCTCGTCGTGTTCGTCGCGCAGCTGCTGTGCGGCCTTGCCACGGTGACGTCTGCCTCGCGCATGATCTTCGCCTTCTCGCGTGACGGCGGCCTGCCGGGTTCGGCGGCACTCGCCAAGGTCAGCCCGACCTACCGCACGCCGGTGGCGGCGATCTGGACGGCTTCGATCCTGTCGGTGCTGTTCGTCTGGGGTTCGACGCTGGTTTCGGTCGCAGGCACTTCGGCCTACACCATCGTGGTTTCCTGCACCGTCATCTTCCTGTTCCTCTCCTTCACCGTGCCGATCGTGCTCGGCATGCTCGCCTGGGGCACGCCGAAGTGGGACAAGATGGGTCCCTGGAACATGGGGCGCGGCGTGTTCATGCTGTTCGCCTTCCTGTCGATCGTCTCAATGATCCTGATCTTCATCATCGGCATCCAGCCGCCGAACGATTGGGCGCTCTACATCACCGTCGGCTTCTTCATCCTGACGGCAGTCGTCTGGTTCGGCTTCGAGAAGCGCCGCTTCCAGGGGCCGCCGCTCGGCGACATCATTGCGGCGCGTCAGGCGGCCATCAAGGCGGCCGAACAGGCAGTCGGCGAAACCGGCCACTGACCTCGACCATCATGGCCATGGCCGGCATCGTGCCGGCCATGGTTTCGTTCAACTCATTCAAAGCCCAAGCGCTGGAGTGCCAAAGGAATGGCCGGAAATTTCTCGTTCGATCAGTTGAAGAAAGCGGTCTCCAGCGGCGAGATCGACACCGTGCTGGCCTGCATCGTCGACATGCAGGGACGGCTGGCGGGAAAACGCTTCCTGGCGCAGTACTTCGTCGATTCCGCGCATGACGAAACGCATGGATGCAATTATCTGCTGGCCGCAGACATCGATATGGAGCCGGTGCCGGGCTACAAGGCGGCGAGCTGGTCGAAGGGCTATGGCGATTTCGTCATGAAGCCGGATCTCGCCACGCTGCGGCGCATTCCCTGGCTGGAAAAGACCGCGCTCGTGATCTGCGACGTGCTCGACCACCACACGCATGACGACCTGCCGCATTCGCCGCGCGCCATCTTGAAGAAGCAGGTCAAGCGGCTGAGCGAGCGCGGCTATATCGGCTATTTCGCATCCGAGCTCGAATTCTATCTGTTCAACGAGACCTACGATTCGGCCCGCAAGAAGCACTGGCAAAGTCTCGACACCGCATCGCCCTATATCGGCGACTACCAGATCGGCATCACCACCAAGGAAGAAGGCGTCATGCGCCGGCTTCGCAACGAAATGGAAGCGGCCGGCATTCCGATCGAGAATTCCAAGGGCGAGTGGGGTCCTGGCCAGGAAGAGATCAATGTGCGCTATGCCGAGGCGCTCGACATGGCCGACCGCCACGTCATCCTGAAGAACGGCGCCAAGGAAATCGCCGAGTCCGAGGGCAAGGCGATTTCGTTCATGTCCAAGTATAATTACGGGCTCGCCGGCAATTCCAGCCACATCCACAATTCGCTGTGGAGCGCCGACGGCAAGACACCGCTGTTCTTCGACAAAAAGGCCGACTGGACGCTGTCGACACTCGGCCAGCAATGGGCCGCCGGCCAGCTCAAATACGCCAAGGAATTCACCTGGTTCCTGGCGCCCTATATCAACTCCTACAAGCGCTTCCAGGCCGGCACCTTCGCGCCGACCAAGATCATGTGGAGCGAAGACAACCGCACCGCAGGCTTCCGCCTGTGCGGCGAGGGCACCAAGGGCATCCGCATGGAATGCCGCATCGGTGGCGCCGACCTCAACCCGTATCTTGCTTTCGCAGCCCTGATCGCCGCCGGCCTTGCCGGCATCGACGAAAAGCTGGAATTGCAGAAGCCGTTCGTCGGCGATGCCTATCAGGCATCTCGCCTGCCGGAGATTCCGAAGACGCTGCGCGATGCCACCGACACGCTGGCGAAGTCGAAGATGCTCAAGCAGGCGCTCGGCGAGGATGTGCTCGAACACTATGTCCACACCGCAAAGTGGGAGCAGTTCGAATACGACCGCCGGATTACGGATTGGGAACTGCACAGAGGTTTCGAGCGGTATTAGGTATCGGCGGTTCGTCGGCGCCACCCCTTCACTCTTAGCCTTTCCCCGTGGGGAGAGGCTGTCGGCAGGCAGATGAGGGGCAGCGCCAGGCCACACGATTTTGTTGTAGAATACGAGGACTTACAAAATGACCGAGACGGTCAAACTCATTACCCCCGTCGATGGCTCGATCTATGCCGAGCGGCCGATTGCTACAGACCAGGCGATCAACGCCGCAGTGGAACGCGCCAAGGCGGCGCAAGAGAAGTGGGCTGAGACACCTATCGTCGAGCGCGGCAAGTACATGTTGGCTATGCTGGAAGCGCTGGTCGCGATGACCGACGAGATCGTGCCGGAAATCGCCTGGCAGATGGGGCGGCCCGTGCGCTATGGCGGCGAATTCGGCGGCGTCAGGGAACGCACCAACTACATGGTCGAGATCGCCGAGCAGGCGCTCAAATCGGTGCCGGCCTCCAACCCCAAGGACGGTTTCCGCCGCTATGTGAAGAAAGACCCGCTCGGCGTCGTCATGGTGATCGCGCCGTGGAATTATCCCTATCTGACCGCCGTCAACACCATCGTGCCGGCGCTGATGGCCGGCAACACCGTGATCCTGAAGCATGCGGCGCAGACGCTGCTGGTCGGCGAGCGCTTTCAGCAGGCTTTCGACAAGATCGGCCTGCCCAAGGGCGTGTTCCAGAATGTCGTGCTGAACCACGCCCAGACCGAAAGGCTGCTCGGCTCGGGCAAGATCGACCACGTCAATTTCACCGGTTCGGTCGGCGGCGGCCGCGCCATCGAAAAGGCGGCGGCGGGCACCTTCATGACGCTCGGCCTCGAGCTTGGCGGCAAGGATCCGGCCTATGTGCTGCCCGACGCCAAGATGGACCATGCGGTCGCCAATCTGGTCGACGGCGCCTTCTACAATTCCGGCCAGTGCTGCTGCGGCATCGAACGCGTTTATGTGCACGAGAAGGTCTATGACGAATTCGTCGAAGGCTTCATCGCCGAGACAAAGAACTATGTCGTCGGCAATCCGCTCGATCAGGCGACGACGATGGGACCGATGGCGCAGGCGCGCTTTGCTGACCTGATCCGTGAACAGAAGGCGGAAGCGCTGCGCAAGGGTGCCAAGGCGCACATCAACATGAAGGTGGCTAACGACAAGGCTGGTTCGCCTTATCTGGCACCTGAGGTGCTGACAGAAGTCGATCATCAGATGAGCGTCATGCGCGAGGAAAGCTTTGGCCCGATCGTCGGCATCATGAAGGTGCGCAACGACGAAGAGGCGATCGCGCTGATGAACGACAGTCCCTACGGGCTGACCGCTTCGATCTGGACGCGCGATACCGAGCATGCCGTGGCGATCGGCAACCGCGTCGAGACCGGCACGGTGTTCATGAACCGCTGCGACTACCTCGACCCGGCCTTGGTCTGGACCGGCGTCAAGGACACCGGCAAGGGTGCGGGCTTGTCGGCCATCGGCTACGACAATCTGACCCGGCCGAAATCATTCCATCTGCGCGAAGCCATCTGATTTATTGAAAGACAAAAATGTCCAAGCTGATCTCCAAATGGAACTACCCCACCACCGTCCGCTTCGGCGCCGGCCGCATCAAGGAATTGCCTGAGGTGCTGGCGGCCACCGGCATCAAGCGGCCGTTGTTCGTCACCGACCCTGGACTGGCGAAACTGCCGGTCGTCGCCTCGACGCTGAAGATACTCGACGACGCCAAGGTTCCTTACGGCGTCTTCTCCGAGGTCAGGCCTAACCCGGTCGAGTCCAATCTGACCGCCGGCATCGCCGTGTTCAAGAAGGGCAAACATGACGGCGTCATCGCCTTCGGCGGCGGTTCGGCGCTCGATCTCGGCAAGCTGATCGCCTTCCAGGTCGGGCAGGTCAGGCCGGTATGGGATTTCGAGGATGTCGACGACTGGTGGACGCGCGCCAATTCGGACGCCATCGCGCCGATCATCGCCGTGCCGACCACCGCCGGGACCGGATCGGAAGTTGGCCGCGCCGGCGTTATCACCAATGAGGCGACGCACACCAAGAAGGTCATCTTCCATCCGAAACTTTTGCCAGCAATCGTTATTGCCGATCCGGAGCTGTCGGTCGGCATGCCCGGCTTCATCACCGCCGGCACCGGCATGGATGCGCTCGCCCACTGTCTCGAGGCCTATTGCGCGCCGGGCTATCATCCGATGGCCGACGGCATCGCCGTCGAAGGTGTGAGGCTGGTCTTCGAGAACCTGCCGAAGGCCTATGCCAACGGCAGGGATCTCGTCGCGCGCGCCCACATGATGAGCGCCGCCGCCATGGGCGCCACTGCCTTCCAGAAGGGGCTCGGCGCCATCCATTCGCTGTCGCATCCGGTCGGTGCGCTCTATGACACCCATCACGGCATGACCAATGCGGTGTTCATGCCCTATGTGCTCGCCTTCAACCGTGACTCCATCGAGGAGCGTATCGGCCGGCTCGCCGCCTATTGCGGCATCAAGGGCGGCTTCGACGGGTTCGCCAAGGCGATTATCAAGCTGCGCAAGGAATTGAAGGTGCCGCATGCGCTGCCGGGCCTTATCAAGGGGCTCGACATGGACAAGAAGCGCAAGGCGCTGATCGCCGACATGGCGGTGGTCGATCCGACCGCCGGCGGTAACCCGGTCAAGCTGACCAAGAAGGCGGCGCTGACCTTGCTCGAAAACGCCATTGCCGGCACGGTCTGAGGCGTTTTCCGCGCCGCAAAGTGATCTGAAAAGGGGCTATGAAAACAAGGGGGAGGATGACGGGCAAGGCACAAACTAGTTAGCCGGAAAAAGAATCGCGGAGCGATTGCTACATCAGGTTAAAAAGAGTTTACTTTTTCGCACTGCGAGCAGCCGCTTTCACAAAGCTTTCATCTGGCTGTCACATGAAAACGATACCGCATCGCAGGCGTCCAACGGCGTCAGTTCAACGGAGAGAACACATGTTCAAGTTCACGGGGAAAGTGCTTTCCCTTTCGGCCGCGGCGCTTTTCGCGTCGACGGTGATTTCGTCCGCGGATTCGCTGGACGATCTCGTCAAGGCTGCCAAGGCGGAAGGCCAGCTCACCACCATCGCGCTGCCGCATGACTGGTGCGGCTATGGCGATGTCATCGCAGGTTTCAAGGCGAAGTATCCGGAAATCACCGTCAACGAACTCAACCCCGACGCCGGCTCCGGCGACGAGGTCGAGGCGATCAAGGCCAACAAGGACAACAAGGGCCCGCAGGCGCCCGACGTCATCGACGTCGGCCTGTCCTTCGGCCCGACCGCCAAGGCCGATGGCCTGATCCAGCCTTACAAGGTGTCGACCTGGGACTCGATCCCCGACAGCGCCAAGGATGCCGACGGCTTCTGGTACGGCGACTATTACGGCGTTCTGTCGTTCATGGTGAACAAGGACCTGATCAAGGAATCGCCCACCGACTGGGCCGACCTCTTGAAGCCGGAATTCGCCAACGCGGTCGCTCTTGCCGGCGATCCGCGCGTTTCAAACCAGGCCATCCAGGCTGTCTACGCCGCCGGCCTTTCCGGTGGCGCCGCAGCCGGTGAAGCTGCCGGCACTGCTGGCCTAGACTTCTTCAAGAAGCTCAACGCCGCCGGCAATTTCGTTCCGGTCGTGGGCAAGCCGGCAACGCTTGCCCAGGGTCAGACCCCGATCCTGATCAACTGGGACTACAACGCGCTCGCCGGCCGCGACACGCTGAAGGGCAACCCGCCCGTCGACGTCATCGTGCCGAAGACCGGCGTCGTCGCCGGCGTCTACGTGCAGGCGATCAGCGCCTACGCGCCGCATCCGAATGCAGCCAAGCTGTGGATGGAATACCTCTACTCCGACGAAGGCCAGATCGGCTGGCTGAAGGGCTATTGCCACCCGATCCGCTTCAACGATCTCGCCAAGAACGGCAAGATCCCGGCGGACGTGCTGGCCAAGCTGCCGCCGGCGGAATCCTATGCCTCGGCCGCGTTCCCGTCGCTCGACGAGCAGGCTAAGGCCAAGGAAGCTATCAGCAAGAACTGGGACGCCACTGTCGGCGCCAACGTCAAGTAAGACTTGAAATCCACCGGGCGGCCGCGAGGCCGCCCGGTCCTTCCTCGAAGACGGTAGCCGGCGCATGACCGATCTCTCGCTTTCAAATCAGGCATTCGCCACCAAGCCGGTGCCGCCGAAGGAGGCGACCGCCTTCCGCTTGCCGACGCAATGGATCGGCGTGGCGCCGTTCTTCATCTTTGCCCTAATGTTCTTGATCCTGCCCACGCTCTATCTCGTCGTGGGAGCCTTCCGGAACGGTGAAGGCGGGTTCACGCTCGACAATATTCTGCAGCTGGTCAGCGATCCGTCGATCAGCAATTCCTACTGGTCTTCGATCAAGATCAGTTTCTGGTCGGCCATCATCGGGGCGTTTGCCGGGCTCGCCATCGCGATCGCGATCGTGCGCGGCGGACTGCCAAGCTGGACGCGCTCCGCGACCCTGACGTTTTCGGGCGTCGCCTCGAATTTTGCCGGCTTGCCGCTCGCCTTCGCGTTCCTGGCTACGCTCGGCCGTGTCGGTATCGTCACGACGCTTCTGCGTGACGTGCTCAACATCAACATTTACGCGATGGGCTTCAATTTTCTCACCACAACGGGCCTGATCGCGGTCTATCTGTTCTTTCAGATTCCCCTGATGGTGGTCATCATCGTGCCAGCCATCGATGGCTTGAAGAAGGAGTGGGGCGAGGCTGCGGCCACGCTCGGTGCCACGCAGGCGCAGTACTGGCGCATGGTTGTCATCCCTGTGATATGGCCGAGTTTTCTCGGTACGGTCATCCTGTTGTTTGCGAACGCCTTCGGCGCCATCGCCACCGCTTATGCGTTTGCCGGTCCGACGCTTAATATCGTTCCGATCAAGCTCTACTCGCAGATGAACGGCGACGTGCTGCACAACCCGCAACTCGCTTATGCCATAGCCTTTGGCATGATCGTCATCACCGGGCTTGCGAATGTCTTCTACATCTGGTTTCGGACTCGGTCCGAAAGGTGGCTCAAATGAAGTCAGGTAAGTTCTGGGCCTGGGTCGTCTTTGTTGTCGGGGCTGCCTATTTCTTTATTCCGTTGATGGCGACGGTCGAGTTCTCGCTGCGCATGCGGCGCGGCGTCCACTCCTTCGACGCCTATCAAGTCGTGCTGGGAGACGCGCGCTTCCAGTCAACTTTCCTTTTTTCAGTCATCGCTGCCCTCTGCACCATTATCCTGGGGGTGCTGATCGTGGTGCCGGCGGCATACTGGATCCGGCTGCGTCTGCCTCAGCTCAGGCCAATCGTCGAATTCATCACCCTTTTGCCGCTGGTCATTCCGGCAATCGTCATCGTCTTCGGCTATATCAGGATGTACGGCTCGAACTCGCCGCTGCCATTCTTGGCAAGCAATTGGGGTGCGAACGCGTTGCTTGTCATTGGCTATACGACGCTGTCTCTGCCTTACATGTATCGGGCCGTTGACACCGGTCTGCGCACCATCGATGTGCGTACGCTGACCGAAGCCGCGCAAATTCTGGGTGCGGGCTGGGGCACCATCATCACCCGCGTCATCCTGCCCAATGTGCTGATCGCGGTGCTGTCCGGCGCATTCCTGACTTTCGCCATCGTCATTGGCGAGTTTACAATGGCCAGCCTGCTCAGCCGTCCGGCTTTCGGCCCGTATCTGCAGAACATCGGCGCCAACCGTGCATACGAGCCCGCAGCCCTTGCAGTGATCGCCTTCGCCATCACCTGGGGCTGCATGTCGCTGATCCAGATCCTGTCCCGCTTCGCGCCGAAATCGGCGAACCGCCCAAATTGATCGAGAGAACCACGCCATGGCCGACCCATTCCTCTCCATCCAGCACGTTCGAAAATCTTTCGGCGCCACCACGGTGGTGGAGGACTTCAATCTCGACGTAGAGCGCGGCGAATTCGTCTCCTTCCTCGGGCCATCCGGCTGCGGCAAGACGACGGTGTTGCGCATGGTTGCCGGTTTCGAGGAGCCGAGCGCGGGCACGATCGTCGTCAGCGGCAAGGACATTACGAGACTGAAGCCCAACCAGCGCAATGTCGGCATGGTGTTCCAGGCCTATGCGCTGTTCCCGAACCTGACCGTGGCGCAGAATATCGGCTTCGGCTTGAAGGTCGCCGGCATGCCGAGGGCGGACATCGATGCCCGCGTCGCCGAGATGCTCGGCATCATCAAGCTGCCGCAGATGGCGGATCGCTATCCCTACCAGCTCTCGGGCGGCCAGCAGCAGCGCATCGCGCTAGCCCGCGCCATCGCGCCGAAGCCAAAGCTGCTGCTGCTCGACGAGCCGCTGTCGGCGCTAGACGCCAAGGTGCGCGTGTCGCTGCGCGAGGAAATCCGGTCGATCCAGAAGAAGCTCGGCATCACCACCATCTTCGTCACGCACGACCAGGAAGAAGCGCTGTCGATCTCGGACCGCATCGCCGTCATGTATGGCGGCAAGGCCGAGCAGGTCGGCACGCCATTCGAGATCTACAACCGGCCGGCAACCAAGTTCGTCGCCAATTTCGTCGGCACGCTGAATGTGCTGGAAGGCACCGTCACCGATGCCGCCGCGGGCACGGTGCGGGTCAATTCCGAACAGGTCTCGCTCAAGGGCAAGCTCAACGGTTCCAAGTCGGGCGACACGCTGTCCCTGGCGCTGCGTCCGGAAGCTATTTCGCTGGGCCGCCAGCCTGGCCGTGACTCCAGCCTATCCGGAGAAATCTCCGAAGTGCATTTCCTCGGATCGGTCATCCGGGTTCGTGTCGGCATCGGCGGCAACACGGTCTCGCTCGACACGTTCAACAGCCCGGCAACGCCGCCCCCCGCAGTTGGTGAGAAGGCCGAGATCTCGTTTTCTTCGAGCGATATGCTCGTGCTGCACTAGGCTGCTGCGCTTGTTTGGAATGAATGGCTGTATCCCGGTTAGCGAAGGGGGAAGGATGCTTCCGCCCGCGTGGCATGGGCTGCAGTGCAGGGAAGTCCGCGTTTAAGCGAGCCCCATATCAGATGATTTCAATGTCGGTGTGGACGGCGATTTGTCAGGAAGCAATTCGAGGTATTTTCTGCCGGCTCGAGCTTGCCGGGCAATCAACAATTTCCAGCCGCTTTGCCGCTGCCAGAATCTCGCTTCCCGGCTATAAGAGGCCATGGTTCTTTTCGAACTGACACTCGTTCTGCTGTTGATCGCCGTTGCGCTGACGGCGCTGTCGCGGCGCGTGCAGGTTCCTTATCCCTCTTTGCTGGCGCTGGCAGGGGTGGCCATCGCCTTCGTGCCTGGCGTGCCGACCATCGAGATCGACCCGGAACTGGCGCTTGCCCTGTTCATCGCGCCGGTGCTGCTCGACGCCGCCTATGACACGTCACTGCGCGATCTCAACCGCTACAAGGTGCCGCTTGTACTGCTGGCGCTTGGTGCCGTCCTTTTCACGACAGCGACGGTGGCGCTGGCCGGCTGGGCGATGGCAGGTCTGCCGATTGCCGCGGCCATAGCGCTTGGCGCCATCGTGGCGCCGCCCGATGCGGTTGCGGCATCGGCCGTGCTTGGCCAGTTCAAGGTGCCGCATCGCATCACTGCCATTCTGCAAGGCGAGAGCCTGCTTAACGACGCCACCGCGCTGCTGATTTACCGAATGGCGATTTCTGCGGCAGCAGGCTCCATTCTGCTGAGCAGCGCCGTTCCGATGATCCTGCTGTCCACGCTCGGCAGTCTTGCGGCCGGCTATCTGCTTGGCCGGTTGTCTCTGATGACGCTGGGCCGGATCGAGGACCCGGCGAGCGGCACTGTGGTGCAATTTGCCGGCACGTTCGGGGTCTGGATCCTGGCCGACAGGATCGGACTGTCGGCCATCATCACCATAGTCGTCTATGCCATGACGATCGCCCGCACCGCGCCGCGCCGCATGCCGGCCAGAAACCGCATCAGCTCTTATTCCGTCTGGGAAACGGCGGTCTTTGTGCTCAATGTTCTGGCTTTCGTGCTGATGGGCCTGCAGGCGCGTACGATCGTCGGCCGGCTTGCCGGGCAGGGGCAGACCGATGCGTTCGTCCTGGCCGGGACAGTGCTCGCCATCGTTATCGTCTCACGCTTCGTCTGGGTTCTGGGGTGCGGCGCGATTATCAGGTGGTTTGACCGTTTCGGCGTGGCTGATCGTCAGCGTGACGCTCCGTCGTTTCGTGGCGGCGTGCTGATCGGCTGGTGCGGGATGCGCGGTTTGGTGACGCTTGCGGCGGCATTCGCCCTGCCGGCTGAATTCCCGGCCCGCGACCCGATCGTGCTCGCTGCCTTCACGGTCGTCCTCGGCACGCTGGTGCTGCAAGGCATGAGCCTGAAGCCGCTGCTGCGCCTTTTGAATCTCAATCCTGACGAAACGGTCGACCGCGAGGTTGCGCAGGCGCGCGTTGTGGTCATGCAGGCGGCGCTCGACATATTGAGCGGCAAGACATCGGACGCTGCGGCCGCGGTGCGCGAGCAATATGCCGCTCAACGCAAGATCGCCAAAAACCCCGACGATGCCCAGGCGGCGACCGAATATGACCGCTTGCGTCTTTATGCGATCAAGAGCCAGCGCGACGCGCTGGAGGAATTGCGCCGCAACGGGACGATTGGCGACGAAGCCTATCATCGCCTTGAGGAAGAGATCGACTGGACCGAACTGGCCGCGTCGCCACCCGGCCGGTTCCAGCCGCTGAATACTTGAGGCATCGCACGCCGTTTTCCGGCGCACGGAAAATACCGAAGTGCTTCGGGATCGGTGCATGATCCCGGTCAGGGGCAAGGCTGGTCCAAGCCACGTCCATTCTCCTGCACATTGCAACCGTGGCATCGAACCGCTACTGCCAACACGAAATTGAGCCGGATAAGCAATGAAGCTGGTCAGCTACAACATCCAGTACGGGTTCGGCAGCGACGGGCGCTACGATCTTTCGCGCGCCGCGCGCATCGTTGCCGGCGCCGACGTCATTGCACTGCAGGAAGTCGAGCGTCACTGGCAGCGCAGCAATTTCGACGATCAGCCGGAACTGCTTTCCAGCCTGCTGCCCGACTATCACTGGGTCTATGGCCCGGCCTTCGACATGGACGCCAGCGAGCGGCATGACGGCCGTCTGGTCAACCGGCGCCGCCAGTTCGGCACCATGGTGCTGTCGAAACTGCCGATCGTCTGGTCGCGGCTGCATGCGCTGCCGATGCGCCGCACGCAGCGGCCGCTCAACACCCGCAATGCAGCACTTGAATGCATGATCCGCACGCCGGCAGGGCCGGTGCGGGTGTTGTCGCTGCATCTCGCCCATATCGCGGTCGAGGAGCGGCTGGAGCAGATCGACTATCTCCTGGCCGAGCATCGCCGGGCACCGTCCGACGGCGGGCCGTGGAGCGGCGTCGACGACGAGCCCACGCGCAACTGGACCAGCGGCGAAGCGGAGCCGGAAAACCCGCTGGCGGCGATCTGGATGGGCGATTTCAACATGGAGCCGGGCAGCGCCGAATATCGCCACATCGTCGGCAGCACGCCCTACCATCGGGGTGCCGCCTATCTCAGCGGTTTCGTCGATGCCGCCGCCGTTGCCGGGGAGCCGGTTCCGGACTTCCACACCCATGTGAAGACCATCGACGGCAGATTGGCAAAGCGCCGGCTCGACCATTGCTTCGTCGGCGGCATGTTCGCCGGGCGGGTGCGTTCGATCGGTGCCGATATCGGCGAGGTTGCGTCGGATCATTTTCCGTTGCGGGTCGACATCGACCTGGAAACGCCCGGCATTGCCACATGACGCTTTTCGTTTTTTTCGCAGTGCTTGCCGCCGCCGCCATGCACGCGATCTGGAATGCGCTGGTCAAGGTTCATCTCGACCGCTTCCTGTCGATCACGCTGATGACGCTCGGCATGGGCGCGGCGGCACTCGTGGTGCTGCCCTTCGTCGAAGTGCCGAAGGCGGAGGTGTGGCCTTACATCATCGCCTCCGTCATTTTCCACATGGGCTACCGCACCTTCCTGATCGGCGCCTACAAGGCCGGCGATTTCGCCCAGACCTATCCGCTGGCGCGGGGCACCGCACCTCTGCTCTCGGCCTTTGGCGGCATGTTCGTCGTTGCCGAGATTCCCGGCCCGTTCGCCATGCTCGGCATCTTCCTGTTGTCGGCCGGCACGCTGGTGATGTCGTTTCGTGGCGGCGCACATCTGGAAAAACTCAATCTGCGCGCGGTTGGCTTCGCACTGGGCACTTCCATCTTCATTGCCAGTTACACGCTGTCCGACGGCAGCGGCGCACGGCTGGCGGCAACCGCGCAGAGCTATGCAGCCTGGCTGTTCATCTGCGATGCTTTTGGCGCCTTGGTGCTGTGCCTCATCTTCCGCGGGCCGAAGGCGCTGCCGGTGTTGGCGCGCGACTGGAAGGCAGGGCTGTTCACGGGCGTGCTCAGCGGCGCCGCCTACTGGATCGTCATGTGGGCGATGACCAAGGCGCCGATCGCCTCCGTGGCCTCGCTGCGCGAAACCTCGATCCTGTTTGCCATGATGATCTCGGTCTTCGCTCTCGGCGAAAAAATGACCGGCTGGCGCGGTGCCGCCGCGCTCAGCATCGTCGCCGGTGTCGTTGCGCTCAGGCTCGGCTGATTTCGACCCTAGTTGAGCACGGTCATCAGCTGGCCACGTCGTTCCGGACTGAAACGTATGACGACGATGATGCAGATGGCGACCACGCCTGCGAACAGCGCCAGGGCATAGCCATAGCTGCCTCCGGCGCTTTCCGCGATTCCTGCCTGATAGGGGCCGCCATAGGACGCGGCGAGATTGCCCGCCTGATAGATAAAGCCGGGCAAGGTCGCCCGCACCGCCCCGGGCGAAAGCTCGTTGAGGTGCACGGGGATGACGCCCCAGGCGCCCTGGACCGCGACCTGCATGACGAAGGCGCCGATGGCGAGCATGAACGGCGTGGTCGAGTAGGCCCATAGCGGGATCGACGGCAAGGCGATCAGGCAGGCCAGCGTGATGGCGTTGACGCGGCCGATCTTTTCGGACAGCGCGCCGAACGCCAGGCCGCCGACGATGGCGCCGATATTGGCGATGATGGTGATCCAGCTCACCGTATGCGGATCGAAGCCGTGCTGCTTCTTCAGGAAGGTCGGGTAGAGGTCCTGCGTGCCATGACTGAAGAAATTGAAGAACATCATCAGCACGACGGCATAGAGCGCGACACCCCAGTGTTTCTGCAGGGTTTCCCACATGCCCGGTCGAGCCGTCTTCTGCGCTTCGACGAAGGCCGGCGATTCCGGCACATGCGAGCGGATGAAGAGCACAATCAGCGCCGGCACGAAGCTGAGCAGGAACATGGCGCGCCAGCCGATCGTGTAGCCGCCGATCGTCTGCTGATAGAGCAGGCCATAGACCACCGCCGCCAGCAGATAGCCGGCCGGATAGCCGCATTGCAGGATGCCGGAGACCATGCCGCGTGCGCTCGGCGGAATGGATTCCATGGCCAGCGAACTGCCAAGCCCCCATTCGCCGCCCATGGCGATGCCGAACAGCGCGCGCAGGGCGAGGAAGATGCCGAGATTGGGCGAGAAGGCGGCCAGCGCGCCGATCACCGAATAGCTCACGATGTTGAGCATGAGGATCGGCTTGCGCCCGTATTTGTCGGCAAGCATGCCGAAGAAGAACGCGCCGATGAAGCGTGTGGCCAAGGTCAGGAACAGCGCCTTGGAGACCGCGGGCACGTCGGCGTGGAATTCGGTCGCGATATCGGTGAGCAGGAATGTCAGAAGGAAGAAATCGAAAGCATCGAGCGTCCAGCCCAGGAACGAGGCGAGGACGGTCTTCTTCTGCTGCGAATTAAGGGGCAAATCTTCCTCCTCCACCATCATCGATGTGAGGAATTATCAGCCAGTTCAGGGAAGACCGGTGGTCACTTTTTCGCGCGGCTCATTTGATCGAACGCCCCTGAGGTGCGATGAGGAGCGACCGGTGCCATCTGTCGATGAACTCGATCGTGGCTTGACGGTGAGTCTAGATTTCGAGATCAAACACCATCAGCCCGTCCGTGCCGCCTTCCAGGGCAGCGACCAGGCGTGCGCCGGCGCGCTGGTGCGCTTCATGCACAAGATAGGCATCGCGCGCGGCAGCATCGCGGAAGTCGATGGTGAAGCCATGGGTGAAGCCGCGTGCGAACGGCTCCGGGCTGACATTGGCGCTGAATTTTACGGCGTCCATGCCGTCGATCAGCTGTCGCAGCGCCTCGAGATCGGCATGGACCGCCGTGCGCTCGGTAGCGGCGACATCATTGCGAAATCTAGCGAAAACACAGTGCCTGATCATGTCTTGCTCCTCAGCGGCTAAGCAGCCCGGTTTCCGGAAAACACCGCCGGCGGCAGCGGCTCGCGGCCGAGGACCAGATCGGCTCCTTTTTCACCGACCATTATTGTCGGCGCATTGGTGTTGGATGAAGGCACGCGCGGCATCACCGAGGCGTCGCAAACGCGCAGGCCCTCGATGCCGCGCAACCGCAGATCCGGTGTCACCACGGCCATGTCGTCATGGCCCATGCGGCAGGTGCCAACCGGGTGATGGTCGGTTTTGGAGGTGCGGCAGGCATAGTCGAACAGCTCGTCGTCGCTGGCGAGCGACGGCCCGGGCAGCACTTCGCGCAGCACGTAAGGGGCAAGCGCCTTCTGTCGCATGATCTGGCGCGCCAGTCGCAGCCCCTTGATCGACATGGCGCGGTCATAGGGATCGGACCAGTAGTTCGGATCGATCAGCGGGTGGTCGGACGGGTCGGCACTCTTCAGCCGCACCGTGCCGCGTGAGCGCGGCCGCAGGAAGGCCGAGTTCAGGGTGACACCTGGATTGTTCAGCTTCTCGACGCCGGCCTCGATGCCGGATCCCAAGCCGAGATGGAACTGAATGTCGGGCGAGGCGGCGGTCGGGTCGGCGTACCAGAAGCCGCCGGTCTCGAACAGGCTGGAGGCCACCGGGCCTTTCTTCAGCAGCAGATATTGCAGACCGGCCCAGGCCGTGCGGTGCAGCTTGGCGTAGTTGTCATAGGTGTGATCGCCGGTGCATTCGGCGATGACGAACAAATCGAGATGGTCCTGCATGTTGGAGCCGACGCCGGGCAGGTCATGCACCGGCGTGACGCCGACCGACTTCAGATGGTCTGCGGGGCCGATCCCCGACTGCATCAGGAGCTTCGGCGAGCCGATGGCGCCGGACGAGACGATCACCTCGCGCTCGGCGCGCAGGATTTTCTTCTCGCCGCCCGGCCTGTCGACCACCTCGACGCCGATAGCGCGACCGTTCTCGACGACGATGCGCGTCACCAGCACATCGGTTCGGACGGTCAGATTCTTGCGGGCGCGGATCGGCTTCAAATAGGCGACTGAAGCGGACGAGCGCCGGGCATCCTTCTGGGTCAGCTGGTAGTAGCCGACGCCTTCCTGGGCAGCGCCGTTGAAGTCCGGGTTGAAGGGGATGCCCATCTCCTGGCCGGCACGGAAATAGGCCTCGCAGATAGGCAGCGGCGAAATCGGGTTGGACACGCCGAGCGGGCCCTGGTCGCCATGAAAGTCGTTGGCGTAGCGCTGGTTGTTTTCGGCGCGCTTGAAATAGGGCAGCACGTCGCGATAGCCCCAGCCGGCGAGGCCTTCTTCCTTCTCCCAGGCGTCGTAGTCGCGGGCATTGCCGCGCGTGTAGATCTGGGCGTTGATGGACGAGCCGCCGCCGACGACCTTGGCCTGCGTGTACCAGAAGACGCGGTCCTTCATGTGCTTTTGCGGCACGGTCGACCAACCCCAGGAAGCAATGCCTTTGGTCATCTTGGCGAAGCCCGCCGGCATGTGGATGTAGGGGTGCCAGTCCTTGCCGCCGGCTTCCAGCAGCAGGACCGAATTGCTGGGATCTTCGCTCAGCCGGTTGGCCATAACGCAGCCGGCAGGACCGGCGCCCACGATGATATAGTCAGTCATTTCCTGATCCATTCATAGCCGTGGCACCGAGAGCGCGCCGTCGACATTGATGATCGAGCCGGTCGAAAAGCCCAGCTTGCCGCCGGCGAGCGTCGCCACCACCGCGCCGATGTCCGATGCTTCGCCCCAGCGTTTGGCCGGAACCAGGCCGCCGTCGATAAGGGCGTCATATTTGGCGGTCACGCCTGAGGTCATGTCGGTGCGGATGATGCCGGGCCGGACTTCGAAGACGGCGATGTTTTCAGGCGCAAGCCGCAACGCCAGGTTCTTCATCCACATCGAAAGCCCGGCCTTCGAGATGCAGTAGTCCGGCCGTTCCGGCGACGCCATTTCAGCACTGACCGAGGTGATGGTGATGATCGATCTCTGATCGCCTGGCGCAGCCAGCATCGCCTTGGCCACCGCCTGGCTGAGGAAGACGGTGCCGCGCAGGTTGATTCCCAGCGTGCGGTCGAAATTCTCCGGCTTGAGGTCCAAGAGGTCACCGCGCACCACGGCGCCGACGCCGGCATTGTTGACCAGGCAGTCGATGCGGCCGAAGGCGCGCATCGCGGCATCGACAAGTGCTGTATGGGTGTCGAGGTCCGCGATGTCGCACCTGACATAGGCGAATTTTGCGCCACGCTTGGTGATGTCGGGGGCAAGTCCGTCGGCGGCTGTTTCGGCAAGGTCGGCGACCAGAATATCGAAGCCGGCATCCGCCAGTGCCTGGGCGCAGGCGAGGCCGATGCCGCGCGCGCCGCCGGTGACGATGGCGGTGGGGCGGGTCATGCGGCGAGGTCCGTCTTGCGGATGTGGTCAGCAACGCGCAGCGCTTGGGCTGCAATCGACAGCGCTGGGTTGACCGCCGCCGAGTTCGGCAGGAAACCGGCGTCGACGACGAACAGGTTCCGGTGGTCGAAGGAGCGGCAGTAGGGGTCGAGCGCCGCCGTCGCCGGATCGTCGCCCATCTTGATCGTGCCGCATTGATGCGACGGCGTGCGCTTGTCGAAGGGGCGCGACAGCACGATGGGATAGCCGCAGGCGCGGAAGTTTTCGCGCATTACCTTGTTCAGCCCGTCGAGCGACTGCATGTTGGAGCGCCGCCACTGCATGATGATGTCCTTGCCGTCGACCATGATGCGGCTTTCCGGGTCGGGCAGGTCTTCGCACATAAGGTACCAGTCGACGGCGTGGCCGGCCATGAAGTCGAGCGCGAATCCCGGCGTGTACTTGACATTGGCCCGCAGCATGTTGCCGTCGATCTTGCCGAGCAGTTGGACGTTCCCCAGCGGCTTACCGCTCTTGCCGTCGGACAGATAGTAGTCGTTGAGCATCAGCGTCTTCTGGTAGACGGCATCGTTGCGGCGGCGCGGATCGATCGCCAGCATGGCGCTGGAATTGTGGTTCATGAAATTGCGCCCGACCTGGTCTGATCGGTTGGCAAGACCATTGCCATCGGCCGAAGGCGAGCGCAGCAGGATGACGGCGGAATTGACCGCGCCAGCGGAGAGGATGACCAGTTTCGGCGCCACCTTTTTCAGCTCACCATTCTGCCGATAGTGGATGGCAGCAATGGTTTTGCCGTCGGTCGATGCCTCCAGGTACTCGACATAACAGCCGGTCTCGAGCCGGATGTTGGTGTCCTTCAGGGCCGCCGTCAGCGGTCCTGTCTGCGCGTCGACCTTGCCCTGGCCTGTGTTGGGAAACGCGTCCCAGCCGGTCTTGCCCTCTTTCAGCCAGGTGTCGATGTCGACGCCGAGCGGCAGCGAGGCCGGATGCAGGCCGAGGTTTTTCAGCTCGGCGCGGGCGCGGGCGATCGGCGCCTCGTCGGGCACCGGCTTGTAGGCGTAGGGGATCGAATGGAACGGCTCGGTCGGATCCTCGCCCAGTGCACCGCGCACGCGAAACAGCTGTTCGGCTTTCGAATACCAGGGCTCGAATTCCTCATAGGAGAACGGCCATGCCGGCGAGACCCCGCCAAAGTGCTCCATGGCGGCGAAATCTTCCTTGCGGTAGCGGATCAGCACCGCGCCATAGAACTTCGAATTGCCGCCGACATAATAATAATTGCCGGGGTTGAAGGCGGCGCCGCCGGCCTCACGCCACATCTCCTTCGGCCTATAATGGCCGTCGACGAAGATCGAGCGCGTGTCGCGCGCGTGCGGCGTCGCCGGCAACGGCTCGCCGCGCTCGAGCATCAAGATCGAGGCGCCGCTGCCGGCAAGGCCGGAAGCGATCGTGGCGCCGCCGATGCCGGAGCCGATGATGACGATGTCCGGATTTCTCA
>NZ_RZQP01000060.1:0-30897 GCF_003998165.1 Mesorhizobium sp. M7A.F.Ca.US.007.01.2.1
GGCATGCGGATCGGCGAAGGCTCCGGCGCCTGCCTCGCCGTCAACATCGTCCGCTCGGCGCTGGAGTGCCATGCCCGCATGGCGAGTTTTGCCGAGGCTGGCGTTTCGGAGAAGTAATTATTCATTCCCCGTATCGGCCGACAAAGATGCCGTTGTCACGACAAAGGAGGCATCTTACCGTAACGGCGATTCTCAAATAGATTTTTGTGGATGAAGAAATTTCATCCTGCCGCAGCTGCGGTGTTATCGCCGGGGCGGTCGCTGTTGTGTTCCGTCACAGCAGCTATTCAAGTCATGGCCCGATCGACACCGGCATTTTCGTTGTCTTCCTGGTCTTCTTCTGGTGGCCCATCAGCGATTTCTCCGGGGGAAAAGACGGAATTGGCGCCAGCGATGCTGCAGCCGGGGAAAAGAGCCTTGCTTTTCGATTCGGCCGGTTTCTGAGCCGCATTTTTCAACTCGGCTAAATCGCCACAAGATCCGGATAGCGCGTTTGAAGAATCACGGTCGGACAGCCTTGCCCGAGATGCGCCAAACGCGTCTCGCTTTCAGGGTCTTTCCACCAACTCTTCTAGGAATTTGGTGGGTGCGCACAGGATTGAACTGTGGACCCGCTGATTAAGAGTCAGCTGCTCTACCAACTGAGCTACGCACCCACTCGGCCGGCAAAAACCGGCGTTGGCGGGCATATAGCCGCCACCATCGGTCCTGTCCAGCCCTGCCGGAATCATTTCCCGACAAATCGACCGAGCATGCGTTCGATCAAACGAACAGCTTGCCCTCCGCCACCTTGATTGCGTTGCCGCCGATGCGCGCCGAGGCCAGTTTTCCGCCTTGCACGGTCAGTTCGAGGCGGATGCGCGATGGCCGGCCCATCTCCAGCCCCTGCTCGATCCACAGCTGTGAAATGCCATCGGTCGGCGCGTCGAAATGCATGATGGCGCCGGCAAAGGCGGCTGCCGCCGAGCCGGTCGCCGGATCCTCATAGGAAGGCGTGCCAGGCACGATCATGCGCACATGGAAGGCGCTTTCGTGGTTCACCGTCTCGCGGCAGTAGACATAGGGGCTGGCGAAGGCCCATTCGCTCTTGCGCGGCGCCAGTTCCGACCAGGCCTGGTTGTCCAGCCGGATGCGACCCGCCGCCTCGAGATTGGCAACCGGGATGGTGACATAGGGCACGCCCGCCGACCAGAACGCGACGCGGTGATTCTCGAAGCCGATCTCATGCGGCGTCAACCCAAGCGCGGCACCGATCGCCTCCGGATCGGCATCGAGCTTCAGCGGCTCCGGCAGCTTGGCCAGGTCGAACTCGGCAAAAGTGTTGCCGTCATGCTTGCTGACGGCGCACCGCACCGGACCGATGTTTTCCTCCAGCACGAAGATGCCGGCGCCGCCCTCTTCCGCCAGTTCGGCCAGCGCGATCGCGGCGCCGACCGTCGGATGGCCGGCGAACGGCATTTCATAGTCGGGCGTGAAGATGCGGATGCGGTTTTTGTGCTTGGGATTGGCCGGCGGCAGGACGAACACCGATTCGGACAGGTTGAATTCGCGCGCGATGGCCTGCATCGCGGCCGTGTCCAATCCCTTGCTGTCGAGCACGACGGCCAAAGGATTGCCGGCCAGTCGCTCGGTCGTAAACACATCGTAAAGCAAGTAATTCCGGGTTTTCATTCCTGCCTCAATCCCAACATGGGCGAAATTTAATTTGATATTTGAACCAGTAAGCCTGATCTGTGCACAGATAGGGACATTGCGCATTATAGGGGTCCAGCGTGGACCAGATTGTCAATCTGCCAAAGACGGAATCGGATTCCGCCATCGAGACGGCGCTTGGGCTCGACCAGACAGGCCGGCGCAGATCGCGCCGTCGTGGGTGGCTCTATGCGTTGCTGGCGCTGATCGTGCTCGCCGCCGCGCTTGGCCTCTATCAATGGTATGCGGGCTCGCCGGCCAGGATTGACTACACCACAGTGCCTGCCGCCAAGGCCGACCTCACCGTCGCGGTGTCGGCGACCGGCACGTTGCAGCCACTCACCCAGGTCGATATTTCAAGCGAACTGTCCGGCATCATCCGCTCGGTCTCGGCCGAGGAGAACCAGCAGGTCAAGAAGGGTGACGTGCTGGCGACACTCGACACGGTGAAACTCGAAGTCCAGATCGAGCGCGCCGAAGCTTCGGCCAAGGCCGCCGCCGCCAATGTCGAGGACGCCACGGTTACGCTGGCCGAAAACGAGAAGGCGCTGGTGCGCGCCGCCGAACTGACCAGGCGCGGCATGGCGACCGACCAGTCGCTTGAAGCGGCAACCGCCACGCGCGACCGTTCCAAGGCAGCTCTCGACAGTGCGCAGGCCAACCTCGCCATCGCCCAGGCCGACCTCAAGGCGCAGCAGACCGACCTTGCCAAGAGCACAATCTATGCGCCGATCGACGGCATCGTTTTGACGCGCTCGGTCGATCCCGGCCAGACGGTCGCCTCCTCGCTGCAGGCGCCGGTGCTGTTCATCATCGCCGCCGATCTCAGGAACATGGAACTGGTGGCGGCGGTCGACGAGGCCGACATCGGTGCGGTCAAATCCGGCCAGCATGCCCGCTTCACCGTCGATGCCTTCCCCGAGCGGCCGTTCGATGCCGAGATCCGCGACATCTCCTATGCCTCGGTCACCACCGACGGCGTCGTCACCTACAATGCGCGGCTCGAGGTCGACAACAACGAGCTGCTGCTGCGGCCCGGCATGACCGCCACCGTTTCGGTCGTCACCAAGCAGGCCAAGGACGTGCTCACCGTGCCGGCCACCGCCTTCCGCTTTCGCCCGGTCCAGCAGGCCGCACGCGGCTGGAGCCTCAGCGACCTGTTCACCGGCCGCATGGGCCGCCCCGGCGGCAACCGCCAGCGCCAGGCCGCCACAGTGCCCACCGACGGCTCGCGCACGCTCTATGTGCTGGAGAACGGGCGTCCGCACCCGGTCAACGTCAAGATCGGCTCGACCGACGGCGAACTGACCGAGATCATTTCTGGCCTCGACGAAGGCGCACAGGTCATCACCGCGTCGCAGCAGCGGAGCTGATACCGTGGCTGCCGGTGCTGCCCTCATCACCTTCGACAAGGTCTGGAAGAGCTATGGCCAGGGCGAGGCCAAGGTGCATGCGCTGGCCGGCGTCGATCTTGCCATCCGGCGTGGCGAATTCGTCGCCATCATGGGGCCGTCCGGCTCCGGCAAGTCGACGGCGATGAACATCATCGGCTGCCTCGACACGCCGACGGCCGGAACCTATTCCTTCATGAGCATCGACGCCGGCCGCCTCGACCGCAACCGCCGCGCCATGCTGCGCAACCTCTATGTCGGCTTCGTCTTCCAGGGTTACAATCTGCTGGCCCGCACCACGGCGGCCGAAAATGTCGAACTGCCGCTGATCTATCGCGGCGTGGCCGCCCGCGAGCGCCGCGACCTTGCCATGCAGGCCCTGGCGGAGGTCGGCCTTGTCGGCCGCGAGCACCACACGCCGGCCGAACTGTCCGGCGGCCAGCAGCAGCGCGTGGCGATCGCGCGCGCCATCGTCACGCGCCCGACGCTGCTCGTCGCCGACGAGCCGACCGGCAACCTCGACACCGCCCGCACGCACGAGATCATGGAGTTGCTGACGCGGCTCAACAAGGAGCTTGGCCTGACCATCGCCATGGTCACCCACGAGGCCGACGTCGCCGACTATGCCGAACGCACCATCCGCTTCCTCGACGGCCACGTCGCCTCCGATTCCAGGAAGCTGGAGATCGCACAACCATGATCTGGGAAACCGTCCGCCTGTCGCTGCGCTCGATCCGCCGCAACGTGCTGCGCTCGTTCCTGACCTTGCTCGGCATCGTCATCGGCGTTGCCGCCGTCATTGCCATGCTCACCATCGGGTCGGGCACCACGCAGAAGGTCAAGGCCGACATCTCCAAGCTCGGCAGCAATCTGCTGGTCGTCCGCTCCGGTCGCCCGGCCGGTCCCGGTGGCCCGGGCGGGCTCGACCAGGTGGTGCGTCCGCTGGCCGAAAAGGAGCTGGCGGCGCTGGTTGCGCATCTGACTGGCGCCCGCGCCATTTCGCCGGCTTCGCAAAAGCAGGTCCGGGTCATCTTCGGCACCGAGAGCCTGACCTCGGGCGTCACCGGCACCGACAGCGCCTATCTCGATGCGCGCGACTGGAAACTGGTGTCGGGCCGCCCGTTCAGCGATTCCGAAACCCGCTCGGGCACAGGCGTGTGCCTGATCGGCGAGACGGTGCGCCAACAATTCTTCGGCGCTGGCGATCCCGAGGGCGAGATCATCCGCGTCAACCGCACCTCCTGCAAGATCATCGGCCTGCTCGAGCCCAAGGGCTATACCGGCTTCGGTCAGGATCAGGACAATGTCGTGCTGATGCCGCTGCACGCCTACCAGCGCCGCATCGCCGGCAACCGCGACATCGACAACATCTACATCGCCGCCGATGACCGCACGCCGACCAGCGAGTTGCAGCCGCGCGTCGAGGACATTCTGCGCGACGCCAGACGCATCACGCCCGATCGTGAAAGCGATTTCGCCATCCGCGACATGACCCAGATCGCCGACGCCATGGCCAGCGCCACCACCACCATGACCGGCATGCTGGGCGCCGTCGCCGGCGTCAGCCTGCTGGTCGGCGGCATCGGCATCATGAACATCATGCTGGTGTCGGTCACCGAACGCACCCGCGAGATCGGCATCAGGCTCGCCATCGGCGCGCATGAAAAGCACATCCTCATCCAGTTCCTGGTCGAGGCGACGGTGCTGTCGCTGCTCGGCGGCATTATCGGCATCCTGATCGGGCTGGCGCTGGCCGGCCTCGCCGCGGTGACGCTGACCATCCCGTTTGCGCCGAGCCCGGCGGTGATCCTGCTCGCCGTCGGCTTTTCCGCCCTGATCGGCATGGTGTTCGGCTTCTTCCCGGCGCTGCGCGGCGCCAGGCTCGACCCGATCGACGCACTTAGGCACGAATAGGGCAACCGGCCGAAACGCGGCCGGCGCTCAGACCGGTTTTGCACAGCCTTAGACGTTTCCACCCTACCCGCCACTGTCGCCGCGCCGTTCATGATGCTAGGGCAATTCACGCTTGGGTGGAGGAATAGCCAATGAGCAAGAAGGCACGACTGATCCTGACGATGGTCGTCATCGAGGCCTTCCTTGCAGGCATCTGGTGGTATCTCGCCCGCTTCGGCATGGCCAATCCCGATCGCGTCACAGCCGATTTTCAGGCAGTCGTCGGCCAGACCATGGGAATGGCGATGGGCGGTTTGCTCGGCATCGGCTTCATCCTGTTCCTCGTCGCCGCCCGCAACGATCGCAACGCGGCACAGAACAAGACGCGCCCTTAACTCCCGTTTGCGAAATGCCACTCGATCAGCGGCTTCATGTGCGGTGACAGGCCGACCGGCAGGTCGGCGGCATGGCGGATGATCACTGGCCCGTCGATCTCCGGCTCGGTTTCGGTGGCGACGAAGGCTGAGATGCGCTGGGCGATCTCGTCGGCGGGCGCCGCCGCGTGGTAGCGGCGGAAGATCACCGTGCCGCTGTTGGTCGACATGGCGTGGTAGCGTTTGCCGCGTTCCGCGGCTGACAGGTCAAGACCGGTTTCCTCGCGCACTTCGCGGATCATGTTGAAATCGACATCGACCAGGCCATCGCGAAAATCGACCGGCTCGAATGAGCCGGCGGCAAAATAGACGCGGCCGGCGTTGACCGTGTGCGGACCCATGCGGATCGCCACCAGCGCATTGTCGGCAGCCACCAGCATGGCATGGGCATAGGCATGCTCGGCGCCCGAATTCTCGCGCCGCTTCCGCCACAGCATGAAAGTCGAATAGTTGACCGCATGGCAGCGGCCGGCGAGACGGTTGTCGCGGTAGGCAAGCTGCGACAGCAGCACCACCATGCCGTCGAACAGCGCCGGATTGGCAGCGATTTCGTGCTGCCAGTTCTCGGCGATCGCCTCTGCATTGTCCCTTGCGAACGGGTGCGGACCGGGATCGAGCCGGACGTCGATGGCGTCGACCGGCAGGATGACGTTGCGTGGCAGGTCGAAACTCATGCGTCAGGTCATGTCCAGCGTGATCGCCACCGGGCAATGGTCCGACGCCTTCGGCCGGTCCCAGCCGGCACGCGGAAAGCGGTCGACCTCCTGCCCCGGCGGAAAAATGGTGCGCCAGGGCTGGCCGTTGCGGATGATGTCGGGAACAGCCGTCGCGTTGCTGGCGGCGAGCCCCTTCGACAGCAGGATGTAGTCGAGCTGGCACAGATGCCGCTCTTCCGGTCCGCGCGTGTGGTAGAAACTCCAGCGGTTCATCTCCGGCCGCCGCTCGACGACGTTTTCGCAGAAGCCGCCGGCCGTCAGCACGTTGATGCAGGACAGGGCTTCGTCGACCACCTCGAAGCGATAGCCGTCGATCGCATCGCCGGCCACCTTCACACGCTGGCGGTAATCGTTCATGTCGCCGCAGATTGCCCAGCGTTTGTCGGCGGCATAGTCCTTGCCGAAGCGCTCCTCGATGATGCGCCGCACGGCCTGCGCCTCCGCGATGCGCACCGGCATCGTCGCCTCGCGCCCGTCGAGCCCGTTGCGCGGCGAACCCATCGACTTGAAATGCACGAGATAGAGCGTCAGCGGCACGCCGCCCACGGTGACGTCGATCTCCAGGCAGTCGCGCCGGAAAATGCGCTCATTGGCCTGATTGCCCAGTGCCTCGAGTTCCGGCGTGTGCAGCCCGAACTGCTCGTAGGTGACATAGGCGTGGCTGGTCATGCGCACGAATTCGATCGGCTGGCCCTGGGCGGTCTCATTGCGCATCATCACGGCAACGTCGATGCCGCGTGAATCATTGCCCGATGTGGTGTATTTCTGCCGGTAGCCCTGCCCCACCATCTTGAACAGATAGCCATATTCGAAGGCCTTCAGCGCCTCGATGTTGTCGACCTCCTGCATGCAGATGATGTCGGCCCGGGTGGCAGCGATTGCCAGCGCCGTCAGCTGGCGCGTGTCGTCGGATTGGGCGATGGCGCGGGCCTGCTCCAGCATCCTGTATTCCGCCTCGCTCTGGATATCGAACAGCGCCAGCGTTCGATCCTCGTTGAGCTGGTTGCGATAGCCGGAATAATCGAACCTGTTCATCAGGTTCTCGACATTGAAGGTGGCAAGGCGCAGCGACATGCCATGACCTTTGCCCGCAAGTGCTTCGGAAAACAAGCGCGCAGGATCACCATCTGAGATCGATTGGTCTTGGGCGCGTTCGCGTCATGGTTGACGGAACCTTTCCGTTCATCCGCCGTTCAGATGCAAACATCCATTGTTGCCCCATTCCTCGGGTGGGCGTGGGGCCTGTAACTCTTGGAGAGTGCAATGAATTCGCTCTTTTCTTCCACGGTCAAATCGGGGCTGCTAGCCCTGGGTATCCTCTCCGGCGTCACGGCACCGTCCGCCGCCGGCCCGATCATGCAACCGGACCTGTCGATTCCCACCAGCACCGCGGCGCCGAATGTCACGCCGGTCCGCGACAGCTGGGCGGGCGGCAACAACAACCGTCAGTTCAACAACGACAATTGGAGATGGCGCCGGTCGGGCAATTGGGACGGCGGCCGTCGGCACTGGCACGGCGGCGGCGGTCACTGGAATGGTGGAGACAACTGGCGTTGGCGCCATGGTCGCCATCACTATCGCGGCGGCCGTTACTACGATGATGGCGCGAGTGCCGCGATCCTGGGCCTTGGCCTGGGGCTTGGCCTCGGCAGCATGTACAACAACTACGACTACTATGACCGGCCGGCGCCGCGCCGCTACTACCGCGCGGGACGGCTTTCGAGCGCCCATGTCCAATGGTGCTACAACCGCTACCGGTCGTACCGGGCCTACGACAACACGTTCCAGCCCTACAACGGCCCGCGCCAGCAGTGCTACTCACCCTATTGATGGGCTGGCCCTGTAGCTGAGCTGACCGACAGAATGAAAAAACGGCGCCACGTGGCGCCGTTTCTTGTTCATGGAAGCTGCTATTTTCGAGCGCTTGTGGATTTCGCTCAGTTCTTCGCCTTGTCGACCAGCTTGTTTTTGGAAATCCACGGCATCATCGCGCGCAGCTTGGCGCCGACTTCCTCGATCTGGTGGCTGTCATTGTTGCGGCGGATGCCCTTGAAGCGGGACATGCCGGCGCGGTACTCCTGCATCCACTCCGAGGTGAATTTGCCGGTCTGGATGTCCTTCAGCACGCGCTTCATCTCGGCCTTGGTCTCGGCGGTGATGATGCGCGGACCCGAGACATATTCGCCCCATTCGGCGGTGTTCGAGATCGAGTAGTTCATGTTGGCGATGCCGCCTTCATAGATCAGGTCGACGATCAGCTTGACCTCGTGCAGGCACTCGAAATAGGCCATCTCAGGCGCGTAGCCGGCTTCCACCAGCGTCTCGAAACCGGCCCGGATCAGCTCGACCAGGCCGCCGCACAGCACGACCTGCTCGCCGAACAGATCGGTCTCGCATTCCTCGCGGAAATTGGTCTCGATGATACCCGAACGGCCGCCGCCGACGCCGCAGGCGTAGGACAGGGCCAGGTCGAGCGCATTGCCCGAGGCATCCTGGTTGACGGCGACCAGGCACGGCACGCCGCCGCCCTTCTGGTATTCGCCGCGCACCGTGTGGCCGGGGCCCTTCGGGGCAATCATGACGACGTCGACCGTCGACTTCGGCTCGATCAGGCCGAAATGCACGTTGAGGCCGTGCGCGAAGGCGATAGCGGCACCATCGCGGATGTTCGGGGCGATCTCGTTCTTGTAGATGTCGGCCTGCAGTTCGTCCGGCGTTGCCATCATCATCAGGTCGGCCCACTTGGCCGCGTCCGCCACGCTCATCACCTTGAGACCGTCGGCCTCGACCTTCTTGGCGGTTGCCGAGCCGGCCTTGAGGCCGATTGCGATCTCCTTGGCGCCGGAATCCTTGAGGTTGAGCGCATGCGCCCTGCCCTGGCTGCCATAGCCGATGATGGCGACCTTCTTGCCCTTGATCAGATTGAGATCGGCATCACGATCGTAATAGACGCGCATTTTGTCTTCCTTCCCGTTTATAAATCAGAGCATGATGCCGAAAAGTGTGAAGCGGTTTTCGGACGACATCATGCTCTATCTTCTTGATTTAGAGACGAATTCAGATTTCAGGTCGACTTGACCTGAAATCATCCGGCTCTAGGGCCTTGCGGCCGGTTGTTGCTCCATGAAGAGCGAGAAACTGCTGCGTCGCCCGCGCGGCATCGCCGCCGATCGCCGCCTCAGTCAATTCCAGCCGGTCGCCGAGCAGCAGACGGATCTGCACATCGCGGGCGACCAGCCCGAAAAAGGTGCGAAACGCCGTCTCGGCATCCGCGAAATCCAAAAGCCCGGTCCGTCGGCCGGCCTCGAGCACCGGCTTCAGCCGCTTGGCCAATGCGAAGCGGCCGTTCTCCAGCACCACGGCGCCGAGATTGTCCTTGCCGGAGCCCGCATGGCTGACCGCCACCCGATTGAGCGCGATCGACGTGTCGCTGGAAATCACCTTGAGCCAATCCGAGGCGAAGCGCTCGAGGCTCGCGGTCAGCGAGGCAAGATCGAGCCCCTTGCGGTCGACCGGTGCCACCCGCACTTTCGAGGCCTGCCATTGCACCGTCGCTGTCAGCAGCCCGTCGCGGTCGCCGAACCATTTGTAGAGCGTTTCCTTGGAACAGCTGGCGCGGCGCGCCACGGCGGTCATGGTCAGCTGGTCGCCCTCTTCGACCAGCAGCCGCAACGCCGCGTCGAGCACGGCCTTCTGCCGCTCTGTCAGCGCTTCGCTGGTGTCGATGTCAGGCACGATGTGCAACACGCTCTTCTCTCGAAAGGTCGGCATTCCCGATAGGCCGTACCGTACGTTACGGTTCGGCATATTGCGCGATCCGAGGCCGTGCGCAAGAGGACGAGAGCAAAATATCTGCAAAAATGGACAGGCGCTGGCGCGACAGGCTCGCTTAATCGCTGGCTGGCGGATGGCGCAACCGTCCAAGCAGTGCCGAGACCATGGTCAGCTCATCCGCCGACAGTTTGGCGCCAACCAGTTCGGCGATCGAGCGTCCGTACACAGCCCACATCTGGCGGCGTATGTCTCGCCCCTTGGCCGCGATGCGGATGGTCTGGCCACGGCCGTCATCGGCCACCGGCAGTTTCTCGACGAGCCCATCGGCCTCGAGCCGGGCCAGCAGGCGCGAAATGTTGTATTGGGCGAACAGCGTGCGCTCGATGAGCTGGAACGGCCGCAGCCCGCCCTCGCCCGCCTCGGCGAGTTCATGCAGCACGTCGTACCAGGCAAGTGGGGGCAGACCGGCGGCCTTCAACGCCTCTTCGGCGCTCTCCATCAACTGGCGCGATACGCGCATCAGGCGAGCCCAGGCCTTGATGGCTTCGGGCGAAGGCGCGGCTTTCTCGGTCATGGCGCACCTTAGACGATAGATGCAATTGCATCAAGCTTGACGATCAATGCATATGCATCTACATAGATGCAATTGCATTAATCAGGGAAAGCCAATCCGATGAAACACGAAATCTGCAAACGCGCCGACAAGCTCATTCTCGTCAGCCATCACCTCTGCCCCTATGTGCAGCGCGCCGCGATTTCGCTGGCCGAAAAGGGCGTGCCGTTCGAACGCGTCGATATCGACCTCGCCAACAAGCCGGACTGGTTCAAGGCGATCTCGCCGCTCGGCAAAGTGCCGCTGCTGCGCGTGCAGCGGAATGGCGAGGAAACGGTGATCTTCGAATCGGCCGTCATCCTGGAATTCCTCGAAGAGACGCAGGCCAATCCCCTCCACCCGGCCGATCCCTATGCCCGCGCCCGGCATCGCGCCTGGATCGAGTTCGGTTCGGCAACCCTCAATGCCATCAGCCGGTTCTATTCAACATCGACCGAGGCCGGCTTCCTTGACGAATCCAGCGCGCTGTCCGCCATGTTCGACCGTCTCGAAGCCGAGTTGGCGGACGAGCCTGGCGGCCCCTGGTTCGCCAGCAAGCACTTCTCGCTGGTCGACGCCGTTTACGGTCCGGTCTTCCGCTATCTCGATGTCTTCGACCGGATCGGTGATTTCGGCATTCTTGACCGAAAGCCCCTCGTCCGCGCATGGCGCCGGGCGTTGAGTGAACGCCCGTCGATCAGGCAAGCCGTGGCGCCGGACTACCCGCAGCGCCTGCATGCCTTCCTGCGGGCAAAGGGATCGTACCTTTCGAGCCTCATTGGCCAAAACGATCCGGCCACCGCGCTTCGACCAGTCCTATCCGCTTGAACGGATCGATTACGGTGCCGGCCACCATCGAGGCGAGAAACTGCGGCGCCGGCGGGATTTTTGCCACCGTCGCCACCAGCCTGTCGCGGATGAAGGGCAGCGCCACCGAATCCGACTGGTAGAACGGCGTGAACGCCAGCGACAGCGCCTGGAAGATGCGGACATGCCAGCGCCGCGCCCTCGCATAGGCTTCAAGTGCCGCTTCGACACTGTCCGTCCGCGCCAGCGCATGGCTGAGCGCCGCGGCGTCGAGCAGCGCCATATTGGCCCCTTGCCCGAGCTGCGGGCTGGTCGAGTGCGCCGCGTCGCCGATGATGGCCAGCCGCCGCCCAACCGGCCGCTTCATCGTGTGGTGGCCATAGCGCGCCAGCGAGAGCTGGTCGAAACTGTCGATCTGGCTGACATACGCCTCGCTCTGCGGCCACAGCCGGATCACCCTCTCCTTCCAGGCATCCAGGCCCCGGACGCGCACCTCATCGGCGTCCGACGGCTTCAGGCTCCAGAAGAAGGCCGCCATCTTTTCAGCGCCCGGCTGCGGCCGGCCGATCGGCAGCACGCCGATCATCACGCTCGCTCTGTCGTAGCGTTGCAGCAGCGCGCGCTCATCGAAACCGTCGCCGCGCCAGCCAAGCGAGGCCCAGAACGCGCCATAGGTGAGCGGTCGTGGCTCGCCTGCAGCGCTTGCGCCGCGCAGTTTCGAGCGCGAACCGCTGGCGTCGATGACGAGGTCGAACGGCCCCGCCCTTCGTCCGTTGCCGCAGATCAGCGTCGTCCGTTCGCCCGTCTCCAAGGCCTCGATCTCGACGCCGGTTTCGATGGCGATCGCTTCGCGTTGGGCGGCGCGGAAGAGCACGCCGAACAAGGCCGCCCGGTGCACCGCCAGCCCGAAGCGGCCACCGCGCTGCGCATCGTAGCGGACATCGAGCACGGTACGGCCTGTGGTGGCATCGGCGCCATGCAGGCGGTCGATGCGGCTGCCCAGCGCCAGCATGTCGTCGAGCAGGCCAAGATCGGCCAGCACCGTCAGCCCTGTCGGCTGCAGGATCAGCCCGGAGCCGACCGGCTTCGGCTCATCGAAGCGTTCAAAGACCGTGACCCGATGCCCGGCGCGCTTGAGATAGAGCGCCATGGCCAGTCCCGCCGGCCCGGCGCCTGCTATTGCGATGTCGTAGGAAATGCCAATGCCCCCAAAGCCGAACTGGCCGGGACAATCCTTCAGCAGCCCGGCGAAATCAAGCCGCACCGTGGGGCTTTAGCGGTCGTTCAAGCCTGGGCCTTGGCGGCCGTTCAAGCCTGGGACGCATCAAAATCGGCGCGCGCTGCGCGCACCGCATCATGGTTGAGTTCGGCCCACAGAATCAATTGATGAAAGGCGCCGAACATAGAGCGCCCGAGATCGGTCAGGCTGTATTCGACGCTTGGTGGTTTGGTCGGGAACACCTCACGATGCACATAGCCATCGCGCTGAAGATCGTACAGCGTCTGGGTCAGCATGCGTTGCGAAATGTCGGGCACAAGGCGCCGCAACTCACCGAAGCGATAGGGTTTTTCAGCCAGCGCCATCATCAGCAGCGATCTCCATTTGCCGCTCACCCCTTGAATGACCTCGCGAACCGGACAATTGGCAATATTGCCGCCGCCTGAGATGGCCTTATAGACCTCCAACTTCGATTTCAGATTGATGACCTTGCCGTCCATGGCTGGTTCCCTGCGTGTGCCTACCTCCCGAAAAACTGCCTTCTTTACGGCACCAGGTCAATTCCTATTTTAGTGCTGGTCTCTTTTTGAGACTGCCACTCGAACCGCCTTAGCGGCGCAATGTCAGGACCTTCCATGAGCGAAACCCTTCTCGTCACCGGCGCTTCCGGCCAGCTCGGCCACGGCGTCATCCAATATCTCCTGGACAAGCACAAAGTTCCACCGGCAAACATCATCGCCGCCACACGCAATCCGGAAAGCGTGGCCGATCTGGCGCTGCGCGGCGTCGTTGTCAGGGCCGCCGACTTCAACGACGCGGCATCGCTGGAAACCGCATTCAAAGGCGCCGACAAGGTGCTGATTATTTCGACCGGCGATCTCGATCTCAAAAGCGGCAGGCGCCTGAAGCAGCACGAAAATGCCGTCGCCGCGGCCAAAAACGCCGGCATTTCGCATCTGCTCTACACCTCGATGCCCAATCCGGAGCCGGTATCGCCGGTCCTGTTTGCCGATGACCACTACAGCACCGAGCAGGCGATCAAGGCGAGCGGCATCCCCTACACGATCTTCCGCAACGGCTGGTACCAGGAGAACCTGTTCATGGCCCTGCCGCACGCGATCGCCTCGGGAAAATGGTACACGTCGGCCGGCGACGGGCGCATTGCCCACGGTGCGCGCGACGACATGGCAGCGGCGATCGCCGCCAGCCTCGCTGGCGCTTCAAACGAAAGCAAGACCTACACCTTGACCGGTCCGCACGCCTACACCACGGCAGAGATTGCCGCCCTGGTAAGCGAGGTCACCGGCAAGTCGCTCGATGTCGTGCAGGTTCCGGATGAAGCGCTCACCGAAGGGGTAAAGGCATCCGGCGTTCCCGAGGATTTTGCTGAAGTCATCGTGTCCTTCGACGTCAACACGCGCTCCGGCCGCATCGCCATGGTGACCGACGCGATCGAGACGCTTTCCGGCCGCAAGCCAAAAACGCTGAAGCAGTTCCTCGAGGCGAACAAGGCCGCGCTGGCCGGTTGAAGCGGAGTGACATGGACTGTGCCGCAAGACACAGCTCATTCGCCAGGACATGTCGAGATTCAGGTCAGGCTGGACCGAGAATGTGGGTTCCGAGAACCGGAACGGAGCGGACACTTGGTCCGTGAGTACCGGAAGCGCAGGAACCTGCCGTTCGCAGGCCGGCCTCACCTGAATATCGGCATGTCCTAGATGGCCACCTGAGTGCCGATCTCCACCACGCGCCCGGTCGGGATTTGGAAATACTCCGTCGCGTCGGCCGCCGTGCGCGCCAGGCCGATGAACAGCCGGTCCTGCCACACCGGCATGCCGGAATTGGGCGAGGCCTTGAGCGAACGCCGCGACAGGAAGAACGAAGTCGTCATGATGTCGAATTTCCAGCCCTGCTTGCGGCAGATCGCCAGCGCGCGCGGGATGTTGGGCTGCTCCATGTAGCCGAAGGTCAGCGTTACCCGCATGAACAGCTCGTTGACCGTCTCCATTTTGACCCGGTCGCTGTCGGGCACCACCGGCTGCGGCGCGGTCACCACTGAAAGGATGACGTTCTGCTCATGCAGCACCTTGTAGTGCTTCAGGCTGTGCATCAGTGCGGTTGGCGCGCTGAGCGGATCGCTGGTCAGGAACACGGCGGTGCCTGACACCAGCTGCGGCTTCTTCTTCAACAGATTGCCGGCGAGGAAATCGAGCGGGATCTCGTTGCGGCGGGTCTTGTCGAACAGATAGCGGCTGCCGCGCACCCAGGTCCACATGGCCAGCACGATGGTGAAGGCAACGGCCAGCGATGCCCAGCCGCCCTCAAACACCTTGACGATGTTGGAGGCAAAGAAACCGACGTCGATGAAGCCGAACAGCGCCGTCAGCGAGACCGCCAGCCACAGCTTCCATTTCCAGATCCGCGTCATGACCACAAACAACAGCACCGTGGTCACCAGCATGTTGCCGGTCACCGAGATGCCGTAGGCCGATGCCAGCCTGCTGGACTCGCCGAAGCCCACCACCAGCATCATCACCACCAGCGCCAGCAGCAGGTTGACGCGCGGCATGTAGATCTGGCCGGACTGTTTCTCCGACGTATGCAGAATTTCCAGGCGCGGCAGCATGTTGAGCTGCACCGCCTGCCTGGTCAACGAGAAGGCGCCCGAGATCACCGCCTGGCTGGCGATGACCGTGGCGGCGGTCGCCAGCACGACCATCGGGATCAGCGTCCAGCCTTCATTCATTTCGAAGAACGGATGGCCGACGACGCCGTTCTTGGCCAGCACGAAAGCGCCCTGCCCGGCATAATTGAGCAGCAGGCACGGAAACACGACCCACAGCCAGGCGAGCACGATCGGCTTGCGGCCGAAATGGCCGAGATCGGCATAGAGCGCTTCCGCGCCGGTGACCGCGAGGAAGATGGCGCCGATGGTGACGAAAGCGACATCGGGCGAATTGATCAGGAAGGCGACGATGTAGTGCGGGCTGATCGCCCACAGGATTTCCGGATCGGCGATGATGTGGTTGAGGCCGGAAAGGCCGATCGCCAGGAACCACACCGCCGTCACGGGACCGAAGACCAATCCCACGCCGCCCGTGCCGAAACGTTGCACCGCGAACACTATGGCGAGAATGACCAGTGTCAGCGGCACGACATAAGGCTGGAAGGTCGGCGTGACGACGTTCATGCCTTCGACCGCCGACAGCACCGAAATCGCCGGCGTGATGACGGCGTCGCCGAAGAAAAGCGACGCCCCGACGATGCCGATGCCGAGCATCAGCGCCGAGCGCTTGGGGAAACTGCCGCGCGCCAGCGCCATCAGCGACAGCACGCCGCCCTCGCCGCGGTTGTTCGCCCGCAGCACGAACATGATGTATTTGATGGTGACGATGATGGTCAGCGACCAGATGATCAGCGACAAAACGCCGAGGATGTCACCGCGGTCGGCCACCTGTCCGCCGGAAGATGCCACCAGCGCCTCGCGAAAGGCGTAGATCGGACTGGTGCCGATATCCCCATAGACGACACCGAGCGCGCCCAGCATCAGAACCTTGGTGCTGTGCTGTTCGACTTCCGAATGGCTCGATTGTTCGACGGGTTCTGCCTCACTACCAGTATTGGTAAGGGCCATGGACGACACTCCGATAAGCGCGCGGTGCTCTACGCTTGCTGCGATGCAATATCAAGTGCCGTCGCGTAATGGCTGCCATGCCTGCCATGCGAGGCTGCCCATCGCTACCATCCGCAGGCCTTGAGGAACCGACCCACCGTACCGGCCATGCCATACTCCAACGCGTCGGCTGTCAACCCATGTCCGATCGACACTTCGGCCAATGCCGGAATGCGCTTGACCAGCGCCGGCAGGTTGCCGACCACCAGATCGTGCCCGGCATTGACCTGCAGCCCGGCGGCAAGCGCGGCGTCAGCGGTTTTTCCCAGCCTTTCCAGCTCTTTGGCGGCTTTGGCGGAATCTGTGTGATAGCTGCCATATGGACCTGTATAGAGCTCGATGCGGTCGGCGCCGGTGTCGCGCGCGGCCGCCACCCAATCGGGATCCGGATCGGAAAACAGCGACACGCGAAAGCCCCCCTTCTTCAGGCGCTTGACGATTGGTGTGAGGAACGCGGCCTGGGTTGCGAAGTTCCAGCCATGGTCCGATGTCGCCTGGGCCGGATCGTCCGGCACCAAGGTCACCTGTTCAGGCTGATGCTTTTCCACAAGCAGCAGGAAATCCTCGGTCGGATAGCCCTCGATGTTGAATTCCGCGCCCGGAAACTCGTCGTCGATCAGCGACCGGATCTCAGGCACATCGGAGAGTCTTGTGTGCCGCTCGTCGGGGCGTGGATGCACTGTCAGCCCGTGCGCTCCGGCCGCCAGCGCAATGCGGCCGAGGCCGGTGACGCTTGGCCACGGCAGGTCGCGCCGGTTGCGCAGCATGGCGATGGCATTGAGGTTGACGGAGAGCTTTGCAGGCATGCGGGTGGCCTCGGAAATCGTTAGACGCGCCCACCTATAATGCCTTTGACGGGAACAGTAATGCCTTTGGTGGGAACAGACTGGGGGTTTCGGGTGTTCCAAGCCTGATGAACCAGCGGGGAAAGGTAGCGCCGATGAATTTTCTTGATGAGGTGCCGGCAATCCGCCGTATCGAGACCAGCCGTGACGACCTTTTCGCCATCGATGTCGTCGGGCACGTTTCCGCGGCCGATGGTGAAAATCTTTTCGGATTGCTGGAGGCAGCCTACGCCCTGCATCCGCGCGTCGATGTGCTGGTGCGCCTCGTCGACCACGACGGCGTCGACTGGGCCGACATCGCTGACGAGACCCTGAAGCAGGGCGCCATTCATGCATTGGAACATGTCGACCGTTGCGCGACGATCGGCGAACCGGACTGGATAGCGGACGCACAACGCTTTCTGCCGTCCTCACCACCCATCGAAATCAGGCATTTCAGGACGGAGGACGAGGCTGCCGCCTGGCAATGGCTTGCCGCACAGCCTATCGGGGCAACAGCATCCGGCGCCCCTACCTGACGATCGTCAGCCGCTCGGCCGCCCGCGTGATGGCGGTGTAGAGCCAGCGCTGGCGGGTTTCCTTGAAGGCCCAGCTTTCATCGAACAGCACGATCTCGTTCCACTGTGAGCCCTGCGCCTTGTGCACGGTCAGCGCGTAGCCATAGTCGAAATCGTCGAAGCGCTTCTTCTGCTGCCAGGGGATATCGGCGTCCGGATCCTCGAACGCCGCCTTGAGCAGCTTGATCTTGGCGACGCCGCGATCCGGATCGTCCTCTTCCGGCGACACCAGAAGGTTGATGCCGGGCTTCACCGTCTCGCGCGACGATGTCATCACCTTCCACAGCGAGCCGTTGAGCAGGCCCTTTGCCGGATCGTTGCGCAGGCAGACGAGCTTGTCGCCGGCCTGCGGATAGTCGGCGTTGAAGCCCTTGAGCTCGCGCAGCCGCTGATTGTAGCGGCGCCGCGTGCGATTGGTGCCGACCAGCACCTGGTCCGCCTTCAGCACCAGTTCCTGGGTAACGTCTTCCTTGCCGATCACCTGCGCCGTGCCATAGTCGCCACGCATGAACTCGCGGCCCTCGCGCACATCGAGCGCCAGCCGCAGGATCGGGTTGTCGCGCGCCTGCCGGTGGATTTCGGTGAGCAGAAAATCCGGCTCGTGGTCGGTGAAGAAGCCGCCGCCCGAGATCGGCGGCAACTGGCCGGGGTCGCCAAGCACCAGGATCGGCGTGCCGAAACTCATCAGGTCGCGGCCGAGTTGCTCGTCGACCATCGAACATTCGTCGATGACGACCAGCTTGGCCCGCGAGATCGGGCTCTGCCGGTTGAGCGAAAAAGTCGGCGACATCGACGTCTTGCCGGTGATTTCGTCCGACACCGATTCCTCGCCTTTCGGCCGGTAGATCAGCGAATGGATGGTACGCGCATTGACCGCGCCCTTGGAGCGCAGCACCTGCGCGGCCTTGCCGGTGAAGGCGGCGAACTGCACCTGGCCGTCGACATGCTCGGCGAAATAGCGCGCCAGCGTCGTCTTGCCGGTGCCGGCATAGCCGAACAGCCGGAACAGCTGCGGCTGGCCGATCTTCAGCCAGCGGGCGACCGCTTGCAGCGCCTCGTCCTGTTGGGGAGAGAATTCCATCAGCGCGAGAGACCGGATTCGCAAGGGAAAGACAAGACAGCCGCCATCATCATCGATGCGCCGGGACGCTTAAGTGCCGCCGACGGGTCAGGCTATCAGGCACAGACAAGAACGTAAAGGGAACAATCGACCACGTCGGCTGGAAGCGAAATTCAGGCAATGGCCATGGCGGCCCGCGGGTCGCGGTCGTCGGGTGGTAGCGGAACGGGAGCGTATCCGGCATAGCTGACGCTCAACCGTGCCTGCCCGTTCGAACAGGACCGGAGTGCATCCTCCAGCTTGGACATATTTCTAAGCGGCACTGTCGCGTTGACGACGACGACCACGCCGCGGATTTCCCGACTCAGGATCTGGCCACGGCGGCTTTGCAGTTCGGCGATGACGTTGCCGACATGGGTTGCTGAAGTCATTACTTCGACCTTCATGATCGGCTCGAGCAACTGCACGCCGAGGCGTGGCGCGGCTTCGCGAAAGCAGGCGCGGCCGGCGATCTCGAAAGCCAGAGCCGAGGAATCGGTATCGTGAAAAGCGCCATCCATCAGCACCGCCTTGACGCCGATCATCGGGAAGCCCGCAAATGGACCTGAGGACAATATGCTGCGCAGCCCCTTTTCGACGCCCGCAATGTATTCGCCATGAAGCGCACCACCGACGATCCTGGACTCGAACACGGAGTCCGCGCTGTCCGCGTTCGGCTCGAACATGATCTTGACGCGGGCGAACTGACCGGTGCCGCCGGACTGCCTCTTGTGCGTGAAGTCCTGCTTGTGCGTACGGGTGATCGTCTCGCGATAGGCCACTTGTGGAGAACCAATATTCACATCGACCTGGGACTCGCGACGCAGGTGGTCAATGATGATGTCGAGGTGGAGTTCGTCCATGAAGGCGATAATGGTCTGGCCCGATTCCTCGTCTTGCATGACGCGGAAGAAAGCATCCTCGTCCGCCAGCTTCGCCAAGGCGATACGCAGCCGCTCCTGATCGGCCTTCGATTTCGGCTCGATCGCGATTTGCAGCAAAGGCCAGGGCGCGGCAGGCTTTTCCATCATGGGGATATGGTCGCTGGTGGCCCCAATATTTGCAACTGAGTGCAGGAGCGAAATCCGGACTGAGATAACGGAAGACTAAACTGATCTTTTTGGCCTGGCTGCTCGCAGCCTGCTGTCAGGGTCCAGGATCGTTCTCCAGCAGGATCGGCTTGCCGTGCGGGGTGGCATGTGCCGCGCGCTCCCAGGCCTCAGCCATCGCGTCGACATCGGCCTTGGCGGCCAGTCCCTTCGAGGCAAGCAGGCTTTCCAGCGCCGCCAGCCAATGTTCGTAATAATCATGGCCGTCCGCTGCGGCGCCCGGTCTTTTCACTTCGCTCGACAGCGCCTGCGCCCACTCGCTCCACGAAAACAGGCCCTTGTCGTGCAGCGCCACCGTCATGGCGAAGGCCTCGGCCTGCCACGGCTCGGCGAACACCGGCTCGTCGAAACCTGGCGGCAGTTCTTCACGCCGGCTCAAGATAGCTCTCCCAGGCGTCTATCGACACGCGTAGCGTCGGGTCGGCCCCCTCGCCCCAGATCTCCGATCCTTCGAAAACCACGGTGTAGACCCATTGCGGATTTTCGCCGTGTCCATGCGCGTTGCTGTCGGGAAAAACAAAACCGTCGTGCACCGCCTCGATCACGCCGTGCTTGCCGCGTGCGTAGCGCGGCAGCCGCGTGTGGCCGGTCGGGTTGAAGTTTTTGGTCCGCACGGCGTCGCCCGCCTTGAACCGCGCCGCTTGCGCCACCGGCCGGTCGCAAGGGCTGCCCTTGGCCAACACCGCGGGCACGTTTTCCGCCTTCAGCACCCTCTTGGGAGTCGCTGCTGGATCGACTGCCTTGCCCGCTTCGAGATCGCGCTGGCTGACGAAGCCATGGCGCTTTAACAGCACCTCCAGCGCCTTGATCCATATCTCGTAGTAGCTCGATGAATAGTAGACAGCCGGATGCAGCGATTCCCGTGCATGCCGGCTCTCGTCGATGTTCCAGGCGCCCATGGCGCCGGCAGTCAGCGTCACGCCGAGCGCCCGCCTTTCCCAGGCGGCATGGAAGTAAGGTTCGTCCTTTTCCGGCGCGACCGGGCCGAAACCCATCTGTCCGCCGAGATCCTGCGGCCCGTTCATGCCGGCTGTTCCGCCAGGCCGGTGCCGATCATCGCATCGCGGCTCACCAGCTCCGCCAGCCGCTCCTCGCTCCAGCCCTCGGTACCCTCGGGCCGCATCGGCACGACGAGATAGCGCAGCTCGGCAGTGGAATCCCAGACGCGGATTTTCTTGTCCGCCGGCAGCGTCAGCCCGAACTCTTCCAGCACGCCGCGCGGATCGATCACCGCGCGCGAACGATAGGGCGGCGCCTTGTACCAGACCGGCGGCAGGCCAAGCACCGACCACGGATAGCAGGAGCACAGTGTGCAGACGACGAGATTATGGGTATCCTGCGTGTTGAACACCGCCTGCATGTGCTCGCCCTGGCGGCCGGTATAGCTCAGCGATGCGATCGCCGCCGTCGCGTCGCGCTTCAGCCAATCGGCAAAGGCAGGATCGCTCCAGGCCTTGGCCACCACCCTGGCGCCGTTGCGCGGCCCGATCTTCGTCTCGTAGGTGTCGACGATGACGTCGATCGCGGCCGGATCGATCAGACCCTTCTGGGCGAGGATCGTCTCCAGCGCACGCACGCGGGCGGCAAACGGATCAAGTTCGTTATCGTGATGATGATCGTGGGACATGGCGACAAATTACGGTTCCGGTGGTGCCACCGCAAGCGCAACGCCTTGGGCCAGCGGCACATGCACTGGCCCTGTCACATCATTCGGCGGCCGCCCGCTGCGGTTCGGGCTGCATGTCTTCCCTCGCCTTGAACAGCGAGAGCTGGTCGACAGTTTCGACCGGACCCGGCTCGCCCTTGCGCTTCGACCAAAGCCCGACCAGCCAGCCCGAGAAATTCTCCATGTAGACATAGATCACCGGCGTCACGAACAGGGTCAGTGCCTGCGAGGCAAGCAGGCCGCCGACAACGGCAACGCCCAGCGGCTGGCGCAGTTCGGCGCTGGCGCCGGTGCCGAGCGCAATCGGGAACGTGCCCATGAGTGCCGCCAGCGTCGTCATCATGATCGGCCTGAAGCGCATCAGGCAGGCCTTGTGGATCGACTCGGTCGCCGACATGCCTTCTCGTCGCAACTCAAGCGCGACATCGACCATCATGATGCCGTTCTTCTTGACGATGCCGATCAGCATCAGGATGCCGATCACCGCGATGACCGACAGATCCATGCCGGCGAAGCGCAGCGCAACGACCGCTCCCAGTACGGCCGATGGCAGGCCGGTGAGGATGGTCAGCGGGTGGATGAAGCTTTCGTAGAGGATGCCGAGCACGATGTAGATGGTCAGGATTGCGCCGCCGACCAGAAAACCCTGGTTGGCCAGCGAATCCTGGAAGGTCTTGGCCGTGCCGGCAAAGGTCGTCGAGATCACCGTCGGCATGCCGATCTGCTCTTTCAGCGCATTGATGCGCGTCACGCTGTCGCCCAGCGCCACGCCCTGCGGCAGATTGTAGGAGATGGTCACGGCTGGAAGCTGGCCGAGCTGGTTGACGGTCAGGGCGCCGGCCGTGCGATCGACGCGGGCGAAGGCGCCGAGCGGAACAAGACTGCCGCTCGCCGTCCTCATCTGGATGGCCAGCATCCGCTCGGGCGACCACTCGATCTTGGGATCGAGCTCGGTGATGACTTCATAGCTGTCGGCCGAACCGAAGATGGTCGAAACCTGGTCGGTGCCGAACCCGCCATAGAGGGCGGAGCGCAACGTGTCGGTATCGATACCGAGTTGGGCGGCCTTGTCGCGATCCACCACCAGCGTCGCCTGCAGCGCATTGTTCTGCAGGTCGCTGGTGACGTCGGTGAAGTTCGCATGGTCGGCCGCCATCGCGTCGTTCAGTTTCTGCGCCCAAATATCGGTGAGGCCGGTATCAAGGCCCTGAACCACGAGCTGGTAGGCGCTTGCGGACGACCGCGAGCCCAGCCTCAAATTCTGCACCGGCTGCATGTAGGTCTCGATGCCCGCCACGCGGGCCAGTTGCTTGCGCAGATCCGCAAGCACCTTCTCGATATCGGGGCGCTGGTCCTTGCCCTTGAGCTGGACGAAGAGCTGCCCCTGGTTGAGCGCGTTGTTGCCGCTGCCCGCCGACCACGCCACATGGTCGACATAGGGCGAATGCGAGAAGACGCTGGCGACCTGCCCTTGCAGCCTGGACATGGCGTCGAACGAGATGTCCTGGCGGGCAATGGTGGTCACCGATATCTGGCCGATATCCTCTTGCGGGAAGAAGCCCTTCGGCGAGATCTGGATCAGCCACACCGACGCTGCCGCGGTGCCGACGAAGACGAGGAACACCAGGAAGGTGTGCCGCAGGCAGAAGCTCAAGACCCTGTCGTAGCCGCGCGTGACGAGGTCCTGCTTGTGACCGGGGCCATGCTTGTCGCGGTCGGCTTTGGTCACCGACAGCAGCCGCGAGCACAGCATCGGCGTCAGCGTCAGCGACACGAACATCGACGCCAGGATGGCGACCGTCACCACCACGGCGAACTCGTTGAAGATGCGCCCGATGACGCCGCCCATCAGCAGCACGGGGATGAAAACCGCCACCAGAGAGATCGAGATCGAGATGATGGTGAAGCCGATTTCGCGCGCGCCCTTCAGCGAGGCGTCGAAGGCCGACAGCCCGTCCTCCTCCATGTGGCGGAAGATGTTTTCAAGCATCACGATGGCGTCGTCAACGACGAGGCCGACCGCCAGCGTCAGGCCCATCAGCGAGATGTTGTCGATGGAAAAGCCGAACAGGAACATCGCGCCGAGCGTGGCGATCAGCGAGATCGGCACCGCCACGGCCGGGATGATTGTCGCCGTCACCCGGCGCAGGAACACGAAGATCACCATGATGACCAGGGCAATGGTGAGCAGCAGCGTGAACTGCACGTCGCTGACCGCCTGCCGGATCGAACTGGAGCGGTCGTTAAGCAACTTGATGTCGGCGGCGGCCGGCATCTGGTCCTTGAAGGACGGCAGCATCGCCTTGACCTTGTCGACGACGTCGACAGTGTTGGCGTCGGGCTGGCGCTGCACGGCCATGATGATCGCGCGGGTGCCATCGTACCAACTTGCGGTCGTGGTCGTCTGCACCGAATCGACCACGCGGGTCACCTCGCCCAGCCGTACCGGGTGACCGTTCTTGGTGGCGATGATGATGTTGGAGAAACCGGCGGCGTCGGTCAGCTGCGTGTTGGCGGTGATGGTGAGCTGCTGCTTGTCGTTCTGGAGCACGCCGAGCGGCGTGTTGCTGTTGGCCGAGGCAACCGCCGCCTGCAGCTGATCGATCGAGATGCCGCGTGCGGCAAGCGCGGTCGGGTCGATCTGGATGCGCACCGCGTATTTCTGCTGGCCGAAGATCGAGACCTGCGCCACGCCGTCGATGGTCGACAGCGACGGCGAGATGACGTTTTCCGCGAACGCATCGAGGTCGGTCAGCGGAACCGTGTCGCTGACCAGCGACATCAAAAGGATCGGCGCGTCGGCCGGATTGACCTTGCGATAGCTCGGCGGCGCCGTCATCTGCGGCGGCAATGATTTCTGCGTGCGCGCGATCGCCGCCTGCACGTCGGCCGCCGCCGCGTCGATGTCTCGGTTGAGCACGAACTGGATGGCGATCGAAGTCTGGCCAAGCGAATTGGTGGTCGAGATCGAATCGATGCCGGCGATGGTGGCGAACTGCTTGATCAGCGGCGTCGCCACCGATGTCGCCATGGTTTCCGGCGAGGCGCCGGGCAGCGAGGCCGAGACGTTGACCACCGGGAATTCGGCGCTGGGCAGTGCGGCCACCGGCAGGAACTTGTAGGCGAACAGCCCGCCCAGCACGAGGGCGAACGACATCAGAAGGGTGGCGACGGGCCGGCGTATGCAGAATTCGGAGATCATTGGGCGGCCTCGCCGGCGCTGGTCGCCTCGGCCACCTTGGGCGCAGCGGCACCCGCCGTGGTCTTGCCTTCATGCACCGCGGCGCCGTCCTTCAGCCGTGTCTGGCCCTCGGTGACAACCTTCTCACCGCTTTTCAGCCCCTGGCTGATGGCGCTGTTGTCGCCTTCGGTCAGCGCCACCTGCACCGGCCGCATCTCGACCGTGTTGTCCGGCTTGACCACATAGACGAAAGGGCCCTTCTGGCTTGGCTGCACGGCGACGGTAGGAACCGATGTCATCTGCGGCATGATGCCGGCGTCGAGCACGACATTCACATACTGGCCGGGCCATAGCGAAAGGTCGGCATTGGGAATACTTGCCCGCGTCGCGATAGTGCCCGACGCAGTGTCGACGCTGGAGTCGACGAAATCGAGCGTGCCCTTGCCGATCGGCGTCGCGTCACCATCCTTGGTCAGTGTCACCGCGCCCTGCTGCGGATTGGCAAGCGCCTTGTGCAGCAGGGCGAGATTGCTTTCCGGCAGATTGAAGTTGACCTGCAGCGGGTCCATCTGGGTGATGGTCACCAGCGGGGTCGCCGTGCTGCTGTTGCCATTGCTGACGGTGACGAGATCGCCGACGGCGACGCTGACCGCACCCAGCCTGCCGGAAATCGGCGCCGTGATCGTGGCGAAGCCAAGCTGGACATTGTCGGCGTCGATTGTCGCCTTGTCGGCGTCAACGGTCGCAGCGGCAGCCTTCTGCGCGGCGACGGCCTGGTCGTAGGTCTGCTGCGTGCCGGCCTGCTTGGCAACCAGATCCTTGGCGCGCTGGAGATCGGACTGCGAGCTGGCGAGCATCGCCTGATCCTTGGCGAGCGCCGCTTGATCCTTGGCAAGCTGCGCCTTCAGCGCCCGGTCATCGAGCGAGAACAGAACGTCGCCGACCCTGACCATCTGCCCATCCTTGACGTCGATCGAGACGATCTGGCTGGACACCCGCGCGTTGATGTTGACGACGGCGGGAGACGAGACGAAGCCGATCGCATAACGCCGGATCGGGAAATCGGCTGTCGAGGCGACGGCCGAGAGGATGGAAGCCGAGCGGGCGGCACCGCCGCCACCTGCCGCCTTGTCGCCCGCTGCCGGCTTGCCGGTTGCCGATTTGTCCGCGGCAGCGACCTGCTTTGCGCCGATGAGCTGCTGAGCCTTGCTCAGCGCGTCCGGAGACACATAGAGCCAGGCCGCGCCCGCACAGGCGACGGCAAGCAACGAAAGAACGACTTTTCCACGCATGGTCAAAGGCCCTCTCCACCCGACACGTCGTGGTCCGATGGTTCTACTCTAGCGCAAATCACGGCCCGTTGCCGCGATTTCGCCGAATAGATAGGACGCGCCTTTGTCGGAAAAGGGCCAAAACACGGCATTACGAAGATTTAATGTGCACTGCACAATGGATGTGCAACACGGGCTGAATCCCCATCCGACGGCTTGCGAGCCATCGCCTTCCGGCCTGAGACGACCAGAATGTGCGCGTCTCGACCTATTTGAGCATCGGCCAAAGCGTCGCCGCCAGCAGCACGCCCATGGCGATGTTGAACCATTTCAGCCGTACCGGGTCCGACAGGAAACCGCGCAGCGCGGTGCCGAACCCAGCCCACACCGAGACGCTCGGCAAATTGACGATGGTGAAGGCCACAGCGATCAACACCACCGACAGGAACGGGTGCTCGGCATTGGCATAGACGGCCATGGCGGTGATCGCCATCACCCACGCCTTGGGATTGACCCACTGGAATGCAGCCGCCTCGATGAAGCGCATCGGCCGCGCCTTCGTCTCGCCCTTGCCGGTCAGCGTGCGCGACATGGCGATCTTCCAGGCGAGGTACAAAAGATAGGCGCCGCCGGCGATCTTGAGCGCGGTATGCAGCGCCGGAAACGCCGTCAACACAGCGCCAAGGCCAAGACCGACGGCAAGCAGCAGCACGAGGAAACCCATGCTGATGCCAAGCATGTGCGGAACGGTTCTGACGATGCCGAAATTCACGCCCGATGCCAGAAGCATGAGATTGTTCGGCCCCGGCGTGATCGAAGTCACCAAGGCGTAGACAAGCAGGGCAAGGAAAGCGTCAAGCGACATGGATATCCTCCCCGACAAGTCAGGATCGTTGTCTTTTCTAGGCAACCCGCAAAGGCCCACGGACGGCCCACAGCGGGGCCAGAAGCCTCACTGTGGAAGCTGGCTGGCGCGCCCGGCGCCAGCACCGAAGGCCTACATCGCCTGCGGGCCGCGGTTCAACGCCGCCACGCCGGTGCGGCAGATTTCGACCAGGCCGAGCGGCTTCATGATGGCGATGAACTGATCGATCTTGGAGCCCTTGCCGGTGATCTCGAAGATGAAATGCTCGGTGTTGGCGTCGATGACGCTGGCGCGGAACGCATCGGCCAGCCGCAGCGCCTCGACCCGGGCCTCGCCGATGCCGGCGACCTTGACCAGCGCCAGTTCGCGTTCCAGCGGCCGCTCCTGGCCGGATTCATGCGAACGCACGGTCAGGTCGACGACGCGGTGCACCGGCACGATGCGCTCCAGCTGGTGCTTGATCTGCTCCAGCACATGCGGCGTGCCGCGCGTCACGATGGTGATGCGCGACAGGTGTTTTTCATGCTCGGTCTCGGAGACGGTCAGGCTCTCGATGTTGTAGCCGCGCCCGGAAAATAGGCCGATGACCCGGGCAAGCACGCCCGGCTCATTGTCGACCAGCACGGAAAGCGTGTGGTTTTCCGGCTTTTCCGTTTCCTTGGCGATAAAATAGGCCGAACCGGTCGGTTGTAGCTGTGCGTTCATGACATGAATCTCGATTTCAAGCTCTTGAGCTAATTCTTTGTTTGCGCAGGGCTTTCTCGCGACAGCCCTGCCTTGGTTCTGCCGGCTACACCAGTTCCCTGCCCTTGGCGTCGATGGCATTGGCCACCGCCTCGTCGGTCGCCTCGTCGGGCAACAGCATCTCGTTATGCGCCTTGCCCGACGGGATCATCGGGAAGCAGTTGGCGAGCGTCGCCACGCGGCAATCGAACAGCACCGGCTTCCTGACCGAGATCATCTCCTTGATCGCGTCGTCCAGCTCGTCCGGCTTTTCGCAGCGAATGCCGTGGCCGCCATAGGCCTCGGCCAGCTTGACGAAGTCCGGCATCGCCTCGGTATAGGAATGCGACAGCCGGTTGCCGTGCAGCAACTGCTGCCACTGCCGCACCATGCCCATATACTGGTTGTTGAGGATGAAGATCTTGATCGGCGCATTGTGCTGCACCGCCGCGCTCATCTCCTGCATCGTCATCTGCACCGAGGCGTCGCCGGCAATGTCGATGACCAAAGCGTCGGGATGCGCGATCTGCACGCCGAGTGCTGCCGGCAGGCCATAACCCATCGTGCCCAGCCCGCCCGACGTCATCCAGCGGTTCGGCTTCTCGAAACGATAGTGCTGCGCCGCCCACATCTGGTGCTGGCCGACCTCGGTGGTGATGTAGGTGTCCATGCCCTTGGTCAGTTCGTAGAGCCGCTCGATGGCGTATTGCGGCATGATCACGTCGTTGTTCATCTTGTAGGCGAGCGAGTCGCGCGCACGCCATTTGGCGATCTGCTCCCACCAGGGGTAGAGCGCCTTCTTGTCGGCCTTGGCGCTCGCCCGCCACAGCCGCACCATATCCTCCAGCACCCGGCCGACATCGCCGATGATCGGCACCTCGGTGTGGACGTTCTTGTTGATCGACGACGGATCGATGTCGATGTGGATCTTCTTCGAGTTCGGCGAGAAGGCGGTCAGCCGGCCGGTGATGCGGTCGTCGAAGCGCGCGCCGATGCAGATCATCACGTCGCAATCATGCATGGCCATGTTGGCTTCATAGGTGCCGTGCATGCCGAGCATGCCCATCCAGTTCTTGCCCGATGCCGGATAGGCGCCGAGGCCCATCAGCGTCGAGGTGATCGGGAAACCGGTGAGATCGACCAGTTCGCGCAACAGATGGCTCGCTTCCGGGCCGGAGTTGATGACGCCGCCGCCGCTGTAGATGATCGGCTTCTTGGCGCCCGCCATCAACTCGACCGCCGCCTTGATCTTCTCCAGGTCGCCCTGGACCTTTGGCTGGTAGCTGGTGCGTGGCGCGATCTGCGGCGGGACATAGAATCCCTTGGCGAACTGCACATCCTTCGGGATGTCGACGACGACCGGACCGGGACGGCCGGTGGTCGCGACATGAAAGGCCTCGTGGATGGTGGCGGCGAGCTCGTTGACGTCCTTCACCAGCCAGTTGTGCTTGGTGCAGGGGCGCGTGATGCCGACCGTATCGCATTCCTGAAAAGCGTCCGAGCCGATCAGCGAGGTCGGCACCTGCCCGGTCAGGCAGACCAGCGGGATCGAATCCATCAACGCGTCCTGCAGCGGCGTCACCGCATTGGTGGCGCCCGGGCCGGAGGTCACCAGCATCACGCCGGCCTTACCGGTCGAACGCGCATAGCCTTCCGCCGCATGGCCGGCGCCCTGCTCATGGCGCACCAGTATGTGCTCGACCTCGTCTTGCTGAAAAATCTCGTCATAGATCGGAAGGACAGCGCCGCCGGGATAGCCGAAGACATGCTTGACGCCATTGTCCTTCAGCGCCTGCACCACCATTTCGGCGCCCGTCATCTCGCGCCGCTCGTTCTGTCCGTTGCTCATCGGTCTGGTCCCGTACTGTCGCCATTGGGCGTTTGCTGGTCGTTTAGTCGTGTTTCAGGCAATAAAAAAGGCCCCCGAGGGAGCCTGTGTCTTGCGCATGGGGGGTTTTCGCCCGGCGGTTACACCGCCTTGCCCACGCGCTTTCCTACGAGAATGAGTGCTGTTTTCATGGTGGCGGACACTAAGGGCGGGCAAGGCGACCTGTCAACGGGAAAAATCGCGCCGGCGCGCACAGCGTGCCGGCGCGATTGAGGCGATCAGCGCGGCGCCTTGCAGCGGGAAACGCGCGGATCGCATCTGGACACCTTCCTCGCCTGCATCTTCGCTGGCGGATGGTGAGGTGCCACCCTTGCCGGGCCATGGTGCTGGGGCATGTGCATTGCCATCGCCTGCTGATGCGGCTTCTGTTGTCCGGCACCGCGTGCAGGACGCTGCCCCGAGACCGGCTTGGCCGAACCCGGTTTGGCCGACGATTTGACGACGATACGTCCATCGCCCGCGGTCCTGTCGGCATGCAGCTTGAGCGCATCGGCCTTCGCGCCGTTGCCGGCGGCCATCCGCTTGCGCACAGTGTTGCCAGGCTTCACGACGGCTGGATTGCTCGCTGTCACAGCGCTCGGAGACGTGGCCTTGTCGCCGCTCGCAATCTTGGGGCCATGGCCCGCCACGATTTGCCCGTTCCCATTGGCCGCCTTGGCGGCAGGCATTGCATTGCCGGCAAGCTTCTTGATTTCGGCGCCCCTGGAAGCATCGAGACGTGCACTGGCAAACACGCCTTTGAGCGGAGGAACCAGTTTTGCCGCCTTGATCGATTCCATGACGGGCTTCGGGAGTTGCTGCAGCCGGGGTCCGGCATTGATTGCAACCACCTGGTTGCCAAGCCGCACGCGTGGCGCATTGTTGACCACGACCGTCTGGTTGATGAATGTCGTGTTGCGCACGATGACGACGTTCTCCTGAACCGGCCGCACCACCCTGACCAGATCCACCGCGCCGATCGCCGCCACCGGCACGAAACACCACCAGGCGTCGTCGAAGGCGGCACCGACGTCGGGCGGCGCCGGAGCCCAGCCGACATCATTGCCGCCCTGACGCCAGACCACCCAGGCTGGCGCCCATTGATCGCCGGCGATCCACACCCAGCCGAAATCGGGATCATACGCCCAGCGGCCATAGTGATAGACGACATCGCCGAATGGCTCGGTGGACTGCCAGTACCAGCCATTGTCAGTCCAGACCCACCTGCCTTCGGTGTAGGGCCGCCATTGGGTATGCACCGAGGGAACCCAGACATCGCCGAAGCGGCTGGAGGTTCGCCATCCGCCATAGTTCGAAAGCCTTTCGCGGACGGTGACGGAAATTTCCGCCGCATGCGCCTGTGTTCCGGGCAGCATCAGCGGGCCGGTCAGCGTCGCACTCAAGGCCATGACCGCGGCCATTGCTGCAGCACGTCCACGCCGGCCGAGAGAGTGGCGTGAAGACGCTTGGAAAAAGGATATGATAATCATAACGGGCTCCAGAGTTCCGCATCCAGAAAATCC
>NZ_RZQP01000061.1:0-29525 GCF_003998165.1 Mesorhizobium sp. M7A.F.Ca.US.007.01.2.1
GCGGAGCGACTGCCGGTGCGGCGGGCGCCGGCGCAATCGGCGCTGGGGCCGTGGGAGCAGCCGGGGTGGGGGCATCAATCGCCGGCGCGGCACCGGCCGGTTGCTCCTGGGCCATCGCGCTGCCGGCCGACAGGATGACGGATGCGACCAACGCCGCCAACAAACCAGTTCTCGACAACAGCTTCTTCCTTGTTCTCACAGCGGCCAGCCGCCTTCTATTTCCCGCCGCCGCACCAGATCTCGTCACTGCACATAGCCGACGGGCTGGCCGGTGACGGGGTGCGCGAACACGCCCATCTCCACGCCGAAAATGCCTTTCAGAACATCGCTGCGCATGATCTCGCCGGGTGTGCCGCGCGTCAGCAGCTTGCCGTCCTTGAGCGCGATCAGTTCGTCGCAGTAGCGCGCCGCCATGTTGGGATCGTGCAGCACGACGACGACGCAGAGGTCGCGTTTGCGGCTGAGTTCCTTGACCAGCCCGAGCACCTCGACCTGATGGGCGATGTCGAGTGCCGAGATCGGCTCGTCGAGCAGCATGACGCCGGCGTTCTGCGCCACCAGCATGGCGAGCCAGGCGCGCTGGCGCTCGCCGCCCGACAATTCGTCCACCAGCCGATCCGCGAACCCGTCCATGTCGGTCAGGGCCAGCGCCTCGTCGACATGCTGCCTGTCCTGCGCGCGGAAGCGGCCAAGCGCGCCATGCCAGGGATAGCGTCCCAACGTCGCCAGTTCGCGCACGGTCAGGCCGGTCGCCGCCGGTGTCGTCTGCGGCAGATAGGCAAGCGCGCGGGCAAATTCGCGGGCGCCCCATTGCGGCAACGGACGCCTGGCGAAAGTGATGGCGCCTGAACTCGCCGGCTGTTGGCGCGCCATGAGCTTGATCAGCGTCGACTTGCCCGAACCATTGTGGCCGATCAGCCCGTAGACGCGCGAGCGCTGCAGTTCGAGCGAGACCGGACCGAGCAGCGTCCGCTCGCCGACGGCAAAGCGCACCGCGTCGATATGGAAGGCAGTCTGGGCATCAATTCCAGCCATGCTCATGGCTTTTCTCCAGTGCGGCCGCCCGCATTTCCAGATTCCGGCTTTCGACGGCTCATGCCCGGTTGACTATGAAACATGACCTTACTAGTCAACATTGAAGATGACTGCAACGATCAACAAATCGTCGCGACCGGCAATATCGACATGAAATTTGGAAAAGGGGGCGCAGGATGATCTCGGGACGTGGACTGATTTGGCAGGACCGGATGGCGCGGAAGCGCCTGCTGATCGCAGCGGTGTCGGTGCCGGCCCTGCTTGGCTGCGGCCATGCCCTGGCCCAGGAGACGGTCACCACCACCCTGGACCCGATCAACGTCCAGGAACGTGTCGAAAGCGCCTTCGGGCCGGTCAAGGGCTACGTGGCCACCAAGGGCTCCACCGGCACCAAGACCGACACGCCGCTGATCGAGACGCCCCAGTCGATATCGGTGATCACCAAGGACCAGATGGAAGCACAGGCGATTGACAACCTCGGCGGCGTTCTGCGCTACACGCCCGGCGCCACCGGCGATCTCTACGGCACCGACAATCGCGGCCTCGGCCTGCAGTTGCGCGGCATTTCGAACGCCAACGGCGTCTTCTACAGGGACGGGCTGCAGCTCAAGGAGAGCAATTTCACCCTGTTCACCGCACTCGATTCCTATGGCGCGGAACGCTACGAGGTGCTGCGCGGACCAGCGTCGGTGCTCTACGGCCAGGCTAGCCCCGGCGGCATCATCAACTATGTCAGCAAGCGGCCGACCGAGGAAAACCTGCGCGAGATCGAACTCGGTGGCGGCAGCTTCAATCGCTATGAAGGCAAGTTCGATTTCAGCGGTGCCGTGAACGCCGACAAGTCGCTGCTGTTTCGCCTCACCGGTGCCGCTCACATGGGCGACACGCAGACCGATTTCGTCAAGGACGACCGCATCTTCATCGCCCCGGCGATCACCTGGCAGCCCGATGCCGACACCAGCCTGACCATCCTCGCCAACTATCAGCGCGACCGCTCGGGATGGGCGATGCAGTACCTGCCTGCCTACGGCACGGTCATACCGGGCAAGGACGGCAAGTACCTGCCGAACAGCATGTTCGTCGGCGAACCCGGCTTCGATTCCTACGACAACGACCAGGCCTCGATCGGCTACGAATTCGATCACCGTTTCAACGAAACCTGGCAGGTGCGACAGCATGCCCGCTACGTCCACCTCACTCACACCGAGGAGGGCGTCTTTGGTGGCGGACTGACGGACTCGAACGGCCTGGAACCTTCAAGCGGCGACTACTACCGTTACGCAGATGCCGGCGGCACCAAACTCAGCGGCGTCACCATCGACAACCAGGCACAAGCCGATTTCGGCACCGGGCCGCTTGCCCACACGCTGCTCGTCGGCCTCGACTACAAACGCTACACTTACCGCGACTATGCCTCGGAAGGGACCGTCGAGGACGGTTTCAACATCTTCGATCCGGTTTACGGGTACCCGATCACCGATCTGACGCCCTACACCGATACCGACACCACCCAGCAGCAGGTCGGTCTCTATGCCCAGGACCAGGTCAAGTTCGGCAACTGGCGGCTGACCCTTGGCGGCCGCCAGGATTGGTCGGACGCCAAGGTCTACGACAATCTGGCCGGCGGCTACATTCCCGAGCAGAAGGACAACGCCTTCACCAGCCGCGCCGGCCTGGTCTATCTCGCAGACAACGGCCTGGCACCCTATGTCAGCTATTCCGAATCGTTCCAGCCGGTGGCCGGCGCCGATAGCGACGGCAATCTGTTCGTGCCCGAGACCGGCAGGCAGTACGAGATCGGGCTGAAATACCAGCCGACCGGCTGGAACTCCTTCATTACGGCATCGGTTTTCGACCTGACCCGACAGAATGTCGTGCGTTCCGGCAATGAGGGCTCACCCAACGATCTGTTCCAGACCGGTGAGATCCGTTCGCGCGGCGTGGAACTGGAAGCTGTGGCGAGCCTGGATGCGGGCCTCGATCTGAGAGCGGCCTACACCTACCTCGACACGAAGATCACCAGGGCGACCGCTGTCGAAGACGTCAACGGCGTCTGGGTCAGCAACGAGGGCAACACGCCCTTCGGCGTGCCGGCCCATTCCGCATCGCTTTGGGCCAATTACACCTTCATGAGCGGCAAGCTCGAAGGTCTCGGCCTGGGCGCCGGTGTCCGCTATGTCGGCTCGACCTATGGCGACGACGCCAACAGCTTCAAGGTTCCGTCGGTCGTGCTCGCCGACGCGGCGGTGCATTACGCCTGGCAGAACGCCACGCTCAGCCTCAATGCCAGCAATCTGTTCGACAAACGCTACGTCGCCTCCTGCTTCTCCTCGGGCTTCGGCTGCTTCTACGGCGAGGGCCGCAGGATCAACGGTTCGGTGAAATACACATGGTAGAAGCAATGTGGCGGGCCGGCCCAAAATGGCGGCGCTGACACGGCGCCAGTATCTTGCCGGCCTCGCCGCGACCGGTCTCGCTTTGCCGGGCGGCACGGCACGCGCGGCACCTGCCCGCATCGTCTGCCTGGAATGGACATCGGCCGAAATGGTGGTCTCGCTCGGCGTGTCGCCGCTCGCCGTCGGCGACACCAGGGGTTATGGCGACTGGGTCCAGGGCCCGGCGCTGCCGCAGGCCACCATCGACCTGGGGTCGCGCAGCGAGCCCAATCTCGAACTGCTTCGGGAATTGCGGCCCGACCTGATCGTCGGCGCCTATGGCTATGGCTTGGACGAGAACAGCTTCACCAGATTGGCGCCGACCTTCAATGTGCCGTTCTACAGCGGCAAGGCTCCACCTTACGCGCAGGCGCAGCAGGTGACGCTGCAGCTTGGCAACATGCTTGGCCGTGGGACGGAAGCAGAAAACCTTGTCGGGCGCACCGAAGCCTCGATCGCCCAAGCGCGTGCCAGGCTGGAGCGGGCGGTGCAAAAACCGGTCTGCGTCGTCAGCATGTTCGACGATCGCCATGTCCGCGTCTACGGCGCCGGCAGCCTGCTGCAGGACGTCCTCGACCGGCTCGGCCTCGTCAATGCCTGGACCGGCGCCACCAATGAATGGGGTTTTTCGACGGTCGGCATCGAGGAACTGGTCGCCGTCGGCGAGGCGCAACTGATCTCGCTCGATCCGATCCCGCCGCACGTCAGGATCAGGATCGCCCGCAACTCGCTCTGGGCCAATCTGCCCTGCGTCCGGAACGGCCAGGTGCGGACCATTCCGCCGGTCTGGCCGTTCGGCGGTCTCACTGCCGCCGCGCGTTTCGCCGAATTCGTGGCAGCGGCATGATCGCTCAGGCAATGTCCCTGCCGCGACAGCGCGACGGCATCGGCGCGCTCATCCTGCTGGTTGCCGTGCCCGCGGGTCTGGCGCTGGTGCTGAGCGTCATCGATCTCATCCACCTTCTGCCGGCGCACCTGTGGTGGCAGGCGCTCACCGCCCCCGACACATCCGATCCAGTGCAGTTGCTGTATCGCTATGCTTTCCTGCCACGTGTCGCCGCCAGCGTGCTGGCCGGCGCGGCGCTCGGTCTCGCCGGTGTCGTCATGCAGCATGTGCTGCGCAACCCGCTGGCCGAGCCGACCACGATCGGCACCAATGCCGGAGCAAGCCTCGCTTTGGCGGCCGCCACCCTCTACGCACCATGGCTGCTGGAAGGCGGCCGTGAAGGGGTGGCGCTGGCTGGCGGCGCTCTCGCCACATCAGCCGTTTTCGCACTGGCGCGCGGGCGCAGCTTTTCGCCAGTGTCGATCATCATCGCCGGCCTCGTCGTCAGCCTCACTTTCGGTTCGGCCGGCGCGCTGCTGATGGCGCTCAACCGCGAATACACCGAGGAGCTGTTCATCTGGCAGAGCGGCTCGCTGGTGCAGAATGGCGATGCGGCCGTCGTTGCTCTGGCGCCGTGGCTGCTGGCCGGCATCTGCGCCGCGTTCCTGCTCTGGCGACCGCTACGCCTGCTCGATCTCAGCGACGACGGCGCGGCATCGCTCGGCACCCGCCCGGCCGTCATCCGCCTTGCCGGCATGGCAGTCGCCGTCTCGCTTGGCGCGCTGGTCGTCGCCGAGGTCGGCGTCATCGGGTTCGTGGCGCTCGCCGCCCCGGCGCTGGCGCGGCTGGCAAGAGCGCGCACGCTTGGCCGCCGCCTGGTCTGGTCGCCGCTGGTCGGCGGCGCCCTGCTCTGGCTCACCGACCGTCTGGTGCAGCATCTGCCGTTCACCGGCGAAATCCCCGCCGGCACCGCGACCGCTTTGCTCGGCGCGCCGCTGCTGCTGTTCCTGTTGCCGCGAATGCGAACCACCCCCGAAAGGCAGGCCGACATGGTGTCGTCGATACGCCTGCCGACAAACGGCCTGCCGTTGATCGCGGGCCTGCTGGCGCTCATCCTCGCGGTTGTCCTCGCCATCGGCTTTGGCCGTGGCGCAGGCGGTTGGCACTGGATCGCATCCGAGGATTTGACCGAGCTGCTTGCCCTGCGCGCGCCTCGCGTCGTCGTAGCCCTGTCGGCGGGCGTCCTGCTCGCGGTCGCCGGCACGCTGATGCAGCGCATGACCGGCAACCCGATGGCAGCACCCGAAGTGCTCGGCATTTCCGGCGGCGCCTCTTTCGGCGTGCTGGCGCTGCTGTTGCTCAGCGACGGCTTCGACCGCGCGGCAATGCTCGGCGCCGCACTCGCGGGCGCCTTGCTGGCGCTGACGATCGTCGTGCTGGTCGGGCGGCGCAATGCACTGTCGCCGGCGCGGCTGCTGCTTGCCGGCGTCGCCGTGGCGACGGTCGCGTCGGCCTTCGCCGCGCTGCTTCTGGCCAGCGGCGATCCGCGCACGGGCTTCCTGCTCGCCTGGCTATCGGGATCGACCTATCGCGCAACGCCCAATGATGCCTTCACTGCCGCTGCGGTCGCGGTCGCCGTCCTCGCGCTGGCGCCGCTGACGGCGCGCTGGCTCGATATAGTGCCGCTCGGCGAAACTGCCGCGCGTGGCCTTGGCCTGCGGCTTGGACGGGTTCGCGCCATTCTGCTGGCACTTACCGCGCTGGCCACCGCAACCGCGACATTGGTCATCGGCCCGCTGAGCTTCGTCGGCCTGATGGCGCCGCATCTCGCGCGCATGCTCGGCTTCCGCCGTGCCGTGCCGCAGCTTCTGGCCTCGGCCATGACAGGCGGGCTGATCCTCGTTGCCGCCGACTGGGCAGGCCGGACGCTGATCTTTCCCTGGCAAGTGCCGGCCGGGCTCATCGCCGCCTTCGTCGGCGGCCCCTATTTCATGGCGCTGATGTGGAAAGGCAGGCAATGAAGTCGGCCCTGGCATATTGCCGGCCCTGCCCTGCCGATTGTAAGCAGCGCCCATCGATGGCGGCCGGTGCCCTCGCCGCGTCCATCAAGACAGCTTGCGGTTCACCTCGATGATCAGACGTTTCCTGTCCTATTACGCGCCCTGGAAGGGGCTGTTCGCGCTCGACTTCTCCTGCGCGGTGCTGGCCGGCCTGCTCGAACTCGGCTTTCCCATGGCGGTCCGCACCTTCGTCGACCAGCTCCTGCCACGGCAGGACTGGACGCTGATCATCATCGCCTCGGCCGGGCTGCTGGTAATCTATCTGCTCAACACGGTGCTGATGGCGGTCGTCACCTATTGGGGCCACATGCTTGGCATCAACATCGAGACCGAGATGCGGCGCAAGAGCTTCGATCATCTGCAGAAACTGTCGTTCCGCTTCTACGACAACCACAAGACCGGCCATCTCGTCGGTCGCGTCACCAAGGATCTCGAGGAGATCGGCGAGATCGCGCATCATGGCCCCGAGGACCTGTTCATCGCCATCATGACGTTCGCCGGCGCCTTCGTGCTGATGTTCACGGTCAACATGCATCTGGCGCTGATCACGGCGGTGATCGTGCCTCTGATCGCCTGGGTGACGATGCGCTACGGCGACCGCATGGCGCGCAACTGGCAGGCGCTCTACCGGCGTGTCGGCGATTTCAACGTCCGCATCGAGGAGAATGTCGGCGGCATGCGCGTCGTCCAGGCCTTCGCCAACGAGGAGCATGAGCGCACGCTGTTCGCGCATGACAACCAGCGCTACCGCCAGACCAAGCTCGACGCCTACCGCATCATGTCGGCCAGCAATTCGCTGAACTACATGGGCATAAGGCTGATCCAGCTCGTGGTCATGATTGCCGGCAGCTACCTCGTCATCACGGGAGGCCTGAGCAATGGCGGCTTCGTCGGCTTCCTGCTTTTGGTCGGCGTCTTCGTGCGGCCGATCGAGAAGATCAATTCGGTGATCGAGACCTATCCAAAAGGCATTGCCGGCTTCCGCCGCTACACAGAGTTGCTCGACACCGAACCCGACATCGCCGACCGGCCCGGTGCCGTTACCGCCAGCGGCCTCAAGGGCTCCATCGAATATCGCGGTGTGAGCTTTGGCTACGGCGACGGCAAGCCGGTGCTCAGGGATATCGATCTCACCATCCGCGCCGGCGAAACCATCGCCTTCGTCGGGCCGTCAGGTGCCGGCAAGACCACCATATGCTCGCTGCTGCCGCGGTTCTACGAAGTCAGCGCCGGGCGGATCAGCATCGACGGCATCGATATCAGGGACATGACGCTCGCTTCGCTGCGCGGCCAGATCGGCATCGTCCAGCAGGATGTCTTCCTGTTCGGCGGCTCGATCCGCGAAAACATTGCCTATGGCCGTCTCGGCGCCTCCGACGACGCCATCGCCGATGCCGCGCGGCGGGCGCAGCTCGACGGCATGATATCAGGCCTGCCGGCCGGTTATGACACGATCATCGGCGAGCGCGGCGTAAAACTGTCCGGCGGCCAGAAGCAGCGGCTGGCGATTGCCCGTATGTTCTTGAAGAACCCGCCGATCCTGATCCTCGACGAGGCGACGTCGGCGCTCGACACCGAGACCGAGCGCGAAATCCAGAAGTCGCTGGCCGAACTTGCCGAGGGCCGAACCACGCTGGTCATCGCACACCGGCTGGCAACGATCCGCGGCGCCGACCGCATCGTCGTCGTCTCGGAGTCGGGCGTCGTCGAGCAGGGGTCGCACAGCGAACTGATCCGTGCCGGCGGCATCTATCGACGCCTGCACGACGCCCAGCATCTGGTGTCATCGCGTTGATCCACTATGGTAGCGGCCAAAGCAGGGAGCGCCCGGATGATCAAGGCAACGCCCTTCGACTTTCCCTTTGACGGCAGGCTGGTGGCCGAAAACACCGCGCTGATCGTCATCGACCTGCAGCAGGATTTCCTGTCGACGACGGGCTACTTCGCCAGGCAGGGCTATGACCCGTCGCCTCTGAGGGCGATCCTGCCGACGGTGAGCCGGCTGATCGCGGCCGCGCGCAAGGGCGGCGTCAGGGTCATCCATACCAGGCAGGGCTATAGGGCCGACATGGCCGATATGACGCCTTACGAAAAATGGCGCCGCAAGCGCTCCGGTCTCGACGGCACCGATATCCTGCTGCGCTCGGGCACGGGGTTCCAGATCGTTCCGGAGATCGACGTGGCACCGCACGACATCATCGTCGACAAGACCTGCAACAGCGCCTTCATTTATACGGATTTCGAGCTTGTGCTCCGCGCGCAAGGCATCACGCATCTCATGTTTTCCGGATGCACGACGGATGTCTGCGTCCACACCACGCTGCGCGAAGCCTGCGACCGCAACTTTCAATGCCTGACGATTTCCGACGCCTGCGCCAGCGGCGACAAACAAGCCCACGAGGCCGCGCTTCATATGGTGACGGTCGAAGATGGCGTCTTCGGCGCGCTGGCGGATTCGGGCGCTGTCATTGAAGGCCTGTCGCGGCTTGGCGACAGGTCCGAGACAACAAAAGGCTGAAGGACTTCAGCCCGTTGCGCGCGTCTCCAATCCTGCACGAGACGCATATGCTCCAGGCTGGAATGCCTCGTGTTCGCGACGCGCCAGCGAATTGCGCAGCAGGGCGATCGTTTCCCGGCCGAGCGTTGCGATCTCGCGTGGCGTGTCGACGCCGACAATCATGAATTCATCGATCCCGAGGGCTGCATAGGCAAGCAGCGACAGGGCGGCCTGGGCTGGCGGCCCGGCAACATCGACCGCCTTGTGGCCGGAGGCGGAAGCACCCTGGTGAATCCCGACCGGAAGCGCGAAGCGCAGCTTGCCGGCCCGGCCATGTTCGGCGGCGGAGCGACGCACCCGCTCCATCAATTGCCGGATCTCGTCGATCGAGCCCGGCGCCAGTTCAAAGACATCGGCATGCCGGCCGGCCACCTTGAGCGCCGTTCCGGACTGCCCGCCCATGCGGATGACCAGGTCGGCGCCATGCGGTCCCTTGCGCGGCACGTAGCCGCCCTTGATGCTGTAGAACGTTCCTTCGTGGTCGAAGGGCCGGTCGTTCGACCACAGCCGCTTCAGCAGCACCAGATATTCGTCTATTCGCTGCCAGATGACGGTGTGCCCGACCGGCCGTGTTTCGGCGTCGGCATCGCTCAGCGGCTCGCTGATCATTCTCAGCGCCAGGCGTCCGCCGCTTTGCCTGTCGATCGACGCCAGTTGGCGGGCCGCCACGGTCGGTTCGACCACGCCCGCCCAATGGGTGAGCACGACTTCCAGCGACGAGGTGCGATCGAGCACCTGGGCCGCAAGATCCATGTTGGTCAGCAGTCCGGCCGAATCGTCGACGACGATCTTGCGGAAGCCGCCGTCCTCGATCAGCCCGAGCTTGGTCGCGGTCTCGGCAAAGTCGTAGAAAAAGGGAACCGCGGCATCGGCGGTCTTGCCGGGAATATGCGTGAACTCGATCGGCATTGCCATGTCCTCCGTGGTGTCGGGCGCGCGAAAGCACGCCGAGGATTCGGTTCATTCAACTCCAATTGCCTGTAAGTGGTGGGGCAGCTAACCCCGGTCGATCTGACGACTCAGGGAATAAGACCCAGAACAACGGCCCCGGTGAACACGAACGCAAGGGCAAAGACGAGATAGGCGAAAGCCCCGGCATAGGCCGGGCGGAAGGTCTGGGCATTGGCCGCCCGCTGACCACTGCGATCCGTCTGGGCGTTCTGGATATAGGACATATCGACCTCCGTCTCGTCGGTTAATCTATAAAACTTGTAGACTTTGTCGATTGCTATTTTTCGGTCAAATCTAGAATAATTTTCTCTTAGGTGACGGGAAGTTGGTAGCCACTTGCTTACAGGGGCACTCGGGCGGCCGATCCGTATGGCGCGTCCGTTTTCGGGTCTGCGTCCGAATGGACCTATGGCCTTGCCCTCGCGGCACTCAATTCGTGGATTGGCCGCCCGGCGCCGGCGCGGTAGCATCACCCAACCAGCAAAGCGAAATCGTCACATAGGGGCAAAAAAAATGGGCACAAGACTGGCCGGCAAGGTCGCCATCATTTCGGGCGGCGCGACGGGAATGGGTGGAGCAGCCTCGGAGTTGTTCGCCGCCGAAGGCGCCAAGGTGGCGATCATCGACCGCAACGGCGAGGCGGCCGCCGCAACCGCAGCGACAATCAGGGCACGCGGCCATGTCGCCGAGCATTTTGTCGCCGACGTCTCCGACGAGGCACAGGTCGAAGCCGCCGTGAAGGGTGCTATCGAAAAACTCGGGCCCATCACCGTGCTGTTCAACCACGCCGGCACCATCGTGATAAAGCCCTTCCTGGAGACCACGGTGCAGGAATGGGATTGGCTGCATGCCGTCAATGTGCGCTCGATGTTCCTGATGACGCGCGCCGTTTTGCCCGGCATGATTGCGGCGGGCGGCGGCTCGATCGTCTGCACCTCGTCGATCTCGGCGGTGGCGGCTACTCCCAACGAAGTGCTCTACGACACCACCAAGGGCGCTTGCCACATGTTCGCCCGCGCCATCGCCGTCGAGTTCCGCGACCGCAACATCCGCTGCAACGCCGTCTGCCCGGGCTTCATCCGCACGCCGCACGGCCTGCGCGAGGTTGCCGACCTCGGCAGGCTCGGCGTCGATGTCTCGGACGCAGCGCTGGCCGCGCAGCAGGGCCGCATCGGCGAGCCGGAAGAGGTGGCGAGGGCGGCGCTTTACCTGGCCAGCGACGAGTCGAGCTTCGTCAACGGCACGCATCTGTTCGTCGACAACGGTTTTACCGCGATGTGAGGCGACGCCTGGCGCCCTTCCTCTCCCCCGTCGATCGGGGGAGAGGTGTCGAGCGCAGCTCGACGGAGTGGGGGTCGACGGAGTGGGGGCGACCCTTGGGCGCGGTGCAGGAAGATTCTTGCGCCTAGTGGCCTTCCTATGTCCGTCGCGACGGTTGCCGGGTGGTTCCCCCACTCCGTCGCGGCTTCGCAGCGCCACCTCTCCCCCCTCCGGAGGGAGAGGAAATGGCACCAAGCCCTGCTTGCTAACGCTCCTCCCTGCGAAATGGCTTGAGCAGCGCCGACGGCGCCACCGCGTTGCGCGACATCACAGCCATGGCGACGATGGTGAAGATGAACGGCAGCATCAGGAACGCCTCGTAGGGGATGTGTCCGAGCCCGCTCGCCTGCATGCGCAGCTGCAAGGCATCGACGAAGGCGAACAGAAGTGCCGCACCCGCCGAGCGCCATGGATCCCAGCGGCCGAAGACGACCAGCGCGATGGCCACCCAGCCGCGCCCGGAGACGACGCCGAAGGTGAAGGCGTTGAACTGCGCCATCGACAGGAAGGCGCCGGCCAGCCCCATCAGCGCGCCGCCGAGGACAACCGCCTGGAAGCGTGTGGCGATGACACTGACACCGGCCGAATCCGCGGCACGCGGATTTTCACCGACCATGCGCACCGACAGGCCCCATGGCGTGCGGTAGAGTATGAAAGCGGCCAAGGGAATGGCCAGGATCGCCATGTAGACCAGCGCGAACTGGTTGAACACCGCCGGCCCGAGCACCGGAATGTCGGACAGGATCGGGATCGGCAGCGTCTGAAAACCATTGATGTTGGGCGGCACAGACTGCTGGCCGAAGATCAGCCGGTAGAGGAAATAGGCAAGGCCCGACGAGAACAGCGTCACGCCGATGCCGCAGACATGCTGGCTGAGGCCGAGCACCACCGTGAACAACGCATGCAGCGCACCCATCAGCATGCCGGTCAGCACCGCCGCCAGCACGCCGAGCCACAGGCTGCCGCTGAGGCTGGCAGCGGTGAAGCCTGTCATCGCCGACAAAAGCATGATGCCTTCGATGCCGAGATTGAGCACGCCGGCCCGTTCCGAGAACATTTCGCCCAGCGTTGCAAAAGCCAGCGGCGTGGCGATACGAATGATCGCGGCCAGAAAACCGACCTGGAAGATCTGTTCGAACACCGCGCTCATCGGGCAACCCCGACGCGGCGGATGCGATAGGCGGTGAACAGCAGCGCCACCAGCATGGCGAGCAGTGCAGTGCCCTGGATGACATCGCTGAGGAAGGCCGGCACGCCGGTCGCCCGCGACATCGCCTCGGCGCCGGTCATCACGGCGGCAAGGAAGATCGCCGCCGGCACGACGCCAAGCGGGTTGAGCCGCGCCAGCATGGCCACGACGATGCCGGAATAGCCGTAGCCCGGCGAGATGTCGCTCATCACCTGGAAATGCACGCCGCCGACCTCGCCGACGCCGGCCAGTCCGGCCAGCGCGCCGGACAGCAGCGCTGTCGAGATCAGCACGCGCTCGACATGGATGCCGCCATATCTGGCCGCTTCCGGGTTTTCGCCGGTGACCCTTATCCTGAAGCCGAGCGTGGTGCGCACGATCAGGAACCAGATCAGCGGTGCCGCCAGCAGCGCCACGATAACGCCGAGATGCAGCCTTGTACCTTCGATCAGCACAGGGAAATTGGCCGAATCCTCTATCGGCGGCGAGATCGGATAGCCGCTGAAGGAATCCTTCCACGGTCCTTCGATCAGCGCCATCAGCGCGTAGTAGATGACCGAGTTGAGCAGCAGCGAACTGACGACATCGTCGACCTTGAATTTTACCCTGAGGGTAGCCGGCACCAGCGCGACCGCGGCCCCGGCCGCAGCGCCTGCGACCGCCATCAACACCATAGCGAGCGGTCCCGGCATCGGGATGGCGCCGACAAAGCAGCTGGCCACCGCGCCGGCCAGCAATTGACCCTCGGCGCCGATGTTCCAGAATTTTGCCCGGAAGGCGACCGCCACCGCCAGTCCGGTGAAGATCATCGGCGCGGCGCGCACCATCGTTTCGGTGATCGCATAGCTATCGCCCAGCGAGGCCGTGAACATCACGCCATACGCGTCGGGCACGCCGGCGCCGGCCAGCGCGATCAGGCCGCTGCACAGGACAAGCGTCGCGCCGATAGCCAGCAGCGGCAAAGCGAGGTTGAACCAGGCCGGCGTAGAGGTGCGGACTTCCAGGCGAAACATCAGCTGTGCCCCTCCGCCCCGGTCATCATCAGGCCGAGCTGTGCGATCGTTGCATCGGCGCTGTCGAGCGTGCCGACAATGCGGCCCTCATACATCACCGCGATGCGATCGCAGAGCACCAGCAGCTCTTCCAGATCCTCGCCGATGACGATGATGCCGCAGCCCTTGGCCCGCATGTCGAGGAACTTTTCGTGGATGAAACGCGCCGCGCCGATATCGAGCCCGCGCGTCGGTTGCGAGACGATCAGAACCTTCGGGTCGAAAGCGAGTTCGCGCGCCAGAAGGGCCTTCTGCAGATTGCCGCCGGACAGCGCTCCCGCGCGGGTCATCGGCCCAGGGCACCTGATATCATAGGCCTTGATCTGCTCTTCCGCGAAGGCGCGGATCGCATCCGGCTTGAGCAGGCCTCTGCTGCTGAACGCGGCGGTGCCGATGCGCGGCAACACCATCGAATCCGCGAGCGGCAGGTTGGTAACCAGCCCCGTCGTCATACGGTCTTCCGGGATACGGCCGAGACCGAGCGCCTGCACCTCGCGGGGCGAAAAGCGTGAGACTTTCTGGCCGGCGATCGTCATCCGGCCGGCGTCAGGTACGCGCACGCCGGAGATGACCTCCGCCAGCGCGCGCTGGCCATTGCCCGACACGCCGGCAATGCCGAGGATTTCGCCTGCACGCACGGCAAGCGACACGTCGCGCAGCGCCGTACCCGAATGACGCGAGGTGGAAATGCCATTGAGGGTGAGCACAGCGGCACCCGGCGTCGATGGTCCCCGCGCCGGCGGCACGATCTCATGGCCGCACATCAGTTGCGCCATTGCGGACGATGTCGTGTTGGCGGGATCGTCGACGCGGCCGGCGACGCGCCCATGCCGCAGCACCGTGCAGCGATGCGTCAGTGCCCGCACCTCGTTGAGCTTGTGCGAGATGAAGATGATGCCGAGCCCTTGCGCCGCCATCGACCGCAACGCCGAAAACAGCCCGTCGACCTCGCTCGGCGCCAGCACCGCCGTCGGCTCGTCGAGGATCAAGAGCCTGGCGCCGCGAAACAGTGCCTTGACGATTTCGAGCCGCTGCTGCTCGCCGACCGACAGCGCCGAGACCGGAAGATCGGGATCAAGCGTCAGCCCATGCTGGCGGCCGATCTCGGCCAGCCGCGCCAGCCCGCCGGCGCGGTCGATCCGCCCTGTCTTGCCGGGAATGCCTATCAGCAGGTTCTCCAGCACCGTCAGCCTTGGCGCCAGATGAAAATGCTGGTGCACCATGCCGATGCCGGCGGCTAGCGCATCGGCGGAACTTGTGATCCGCACCGGCCTGCCCTGGATGAGAATCTCGCCGGCGTCGGGCGCATAGGCGCCGAACAGCACATTCATCAGCGTCGTCTTGCCGGCGCCGTTCTCGCCCAGCAACCCGAGGATTTCGCCGGGCGCGACGCTGAGATCAACGGCCTCGTTCGCCTTGACGGCGCCGAAGCTCTTGGTGATGCCGCGCATTTCGATGAGGGGGGCGGACAAGGGGGCTCCTGAACGGACGGGCTTTGCGATTCAACTTTGATTGAGAGGAGTGCGCTGCACCCCCCTCTGGCCTGCCGGCAATCTCCCCCTCAAGGGGGAGATTGGATGTCATATCGGCTTTCGCCAATTTTCTTGAAAGAACAGCGCGTCGCCGAAACTGCTAATCTCCCTCCTTGAGGGGGAGATGTCCGGCAGGACAGAGGGGGGCGCCTAGCGCCAGCCCCTCAAACCAGAACTCAATCCGAAACCGGCGTGTTCTCGTCCACGTCGACGCGGAAATTGCCTTCGAGGATCTCGGCTTTCTTCTTTTCGACCAGCTCCTTCACATCAGCCGGCAGCGTCTTGTCGAACTTGTGGTAAGGCGCCAGATGCGAGCCGCCCTTGGCCATGCGCGAGAAGTCGCCATAGTCCTGCGCGGTGAAGACGCCGGCCTTGACCAGCTTGATCGCCTGTTCGACCGTCGGATACATGTCCCAGACCGGGCCGGTGATGACCGTATCCGGGCCGAGGCTCGACTGGTCGGACATGTTGGAGATGGCAAGGATCTTCTTGTCGACCGCCGCTTCGATGACACCGAAGCGCTCGGCATAGATGACGTCGACGCCGGCGTCGATCTGCGCGACCGCCGCTTCCTTGGCCTTGGGCGGATCGAAGAACGAGCCGATGAAGGCGACCTTCTTCTTGATGTTCGGGTTGACCTCCTTGGCGCCGGCGAAGAAGGCGTTGACCAGCCGGTTCACTTCCGGAATGCCCATCGCCGCGACGGCGCCGATCGTGCCCGACTTCGACATCTTGCCGGCGATCATACCGGAGAGATAGGCGGGCTCGTGGATCCAGTTGTCGAACACGCCAAAATTCGGTTCTGCGGGCCCAGCACCGGAGCCGAACAGCCAGGCGGTCTTCGGGAACTGCTTGGCGGTGCGGCGCGACTCACGCTCGGCGGCGAAGGCATCACCCAGCACCAGCTGGTAGCCGCCTTGCGCGTATTCGCGCATGACGCGGCTGAAATCGGCGGTCTGCACCTTCTCCGACCATTTGTATTCGATGCCGAGTTCCTTCTCGGCCTTCTGCAGGGCGACATGGATCTGGTTGTCCCATGGCTCCTCGATCGGCGTGGCGAAGATCGCCGCCACCTTCAGTTTCTTGTCCTTGCCGAAGGCAGCGCCCGGCAGCATTGCCGCAGCCAGGCCAAGCGCGCCCAACTCCAGCACATTGCGCCGCGAAAGCCCTTCGCGTGCGGATTGAAATCTGTTCTTTCGGTTTTCCATTGCATTCCCCTCTGTTCGACAGCCGTGTCGAGCCGGCTGTTCTAAAAATCAGACGAGGAACTATGGAACGGGTCCGGACTTTTGTCCACGTGGTCAAATTTGACCGCACCGGATTCTCGAAGTCAGCCGGAGAGACTTGCCGATCAGACCCGTTCCAGTGCGATCGCGATGCCCTGGCCGACGCCGATGCACATGGTGGCAAGCGCATACCGGCCGCCGCGCTCGCGAAGCTCCAGCGCCGCCGTGCCGGATATGCGGGCGCCCGACATGCCCAGGGGATGGCCGAGCGCGATGGCGCCGCCATTCGGGTTGACGTGTTCGGCGTCCTCGGCAATGCCGAGCTGGCGCAGCACGGCGATGCCTTGCGAGGCAAAGGCTTCGTTGAGCTCGATGACGTCGAACTGTTTTGGCGTCAGGCCAAGCCGCGCGCAGAGTTTTTGCGTCGCCGGCACCGGGCCGATGCCCATGATGCGCGGCGCCACACCTGCGGCGGCTCCGCCGACGATGCGGGCGATCGGCGTCAGCCCATACTTTTTCACCGCCGCCTCGGAGGCAACGATCAGCACCGCCGCGCCATCATTGACGCCGGAGGCGTTGCCGGCCGTCACCGTGCCGCCCTGCCGGAACGGCGTCGGCAGCTTGGCCAGCGCCTCGACCGTTGAGCCCGCGCGGGGGTGTTCATCCTTGCTGACAATGAGCGCATCGCCCTTGCGCTGCAGGATGGTCACTGGGGTGATCTCCTTCGCCAATCTTCCATTGGCTTGTGCGGCGACGGCCTTGTTCTGGCTGCGCACTGCGAAGGCGTCCTGGTCGGCCCGCGACACCGAAAAATCCTCGGCAACGTTCTCGCCGGTTTCCGGCATGGAATCGACGCCATACTGCTTCTTCATCAGCGGGTTGACGAAGCGCCAGCCGATGGTGGTGTCGTAAATCTCGGCATTGCGCGAGAACGCCGTGTCGGCCTTGGGCATGACGAAGGGTGCCCGGCTCATCGATTCGACGCCGCCCGCGATCATCAGCTCCGCCTCGCCGGCCTTGATGGCTCGGGCGGCAATGGTCAGCGCATCCATGCCGGAGCCGCACAGGCGATTGACGGTGGAGCCCGGGACCTCCTTTGGCAGCCCGGCCAGCAGCAGCGCCATGCGCGCTACGTTGCGATTGTCCTCGCCGGCCTGGTTGGCGCAGCCATAGACGACATCGTCGATCGCCTGCCAGTCGATGCCCGGATTGCGCTCGGCCAGCGCCCTCAGCGGTATCGCGCCAAGATCGTCTGATCGCACCGAAGACAGCGAGCCACCGAAGCGGCCGATCGGCGTGCGGATGTAGTCGCAGATATAGGCCTCGGCCATGTCATGCAGCCTTTGCTTTTCCGGTTCCCTCATGCGCCGCCTTGGTGCGGGCCTGCAGGTCGCGCAATGTCTTCAATTCGAGTTCGCTTGGCGCCGGTGTTTCGTCAAGCGCCTCCGCGAACTTTACCACCCAGCCACAGCTCTCCTGCACCTGCTGGCGCGTGACGCCCGGATGCAGCGACACCACCGTGAATTCCTTGGTCACGGGATCCGGCTTCCAGATGGCGAGATCGGTGATCAGCAAGGTCGGTCCTGATGTGTCGATGCCGAGACGCTTGCGATGATCGCCACCCTCGCCATGGCCGAAGGAGGTGAAGAAGTCGATCTTCTCGACCATGCCGCGCTTGGTCTGCGCCATTGTGATGTAGATCTGCTTCGACGAGGTCGCGATCTCCGGCGCACCGCCGCCGCCGGGCAGCCTGGTCTTGGGATGGAGATAGTCGCCGATGACCGTGGTGTTGATGTTGCCGAACTTGTCGAGCTGCGCCGCCCCCAAAAAACCGATCGAGATGCGGCCGCCCTGCAGCCAGTAGCGGAACATCTCCGGCACCGCGACGGTGGTGACGGCGGTCTCGCACAATTCGCCGTCGCCGATCGACAGCGGCAGCACATCGGGCGCGGTGCCGATCGTGCCGCTCTCGTAGATCAGCGTGATGTCAGGCGCATGTGTCAGCCGCGCCACATTGCAGGCCGCGGACGGTGCGCCGATGCCGACGAAGCAGACATCGTCATTCCTGAGCGCCCTGCTGGCGGCGATCGTCATCATCTCGTTGGGGGTGAAACCCAATGGATTGTCGCTCATGCCGCTTTCCTCAAATGCTCGACCCGGGCCGCGAAATCGCCGGCGCTCTTCTCCAAGACATTGGCCTGCATCCACGCCTGGAATTTTTCACGGTCGGCAGCGATCTCGTCCCATTCCAGATAGGCCGCATTGTCACGTGCATAATAGCCATGCGCATAGGACGGATGCGAGCCGCCTGGCACGACGGATATCGCCGCGATCGTCCAGCGCGGCAGCACGGTCAGATTGGGGTGCAGATCGTCGAAATTGTCGACCACTTCCTCCACCGTCACCACCGCTCGCTTGGCCGCCAGCACCGCTTCCTTCTGGATGCCGATGATGCCTTCGACCAGCACATTGCCTTGTCTGTCGGCCTTCTGCGCATGGATGAAGGTGACGTCAGGCCTGATCGAAGGAACAGCCGCCAGCACCTCGCCGGTGAACGGACAGGTGACAGACTTGATGTTCGGATTGACCGCCGCGAGGCCAGCACCGCGATAGCCGCGAAACACCGCGCAGGGCAGACCGGCCGCGCCCGCCTCATAGGCATTGGCCATGCCGGCATGGCTGTGCTCCTCGATCTCGATCGATCTGGGGAAACCGTTCTCGATGGCGTCGCGGGCGCGCCGCAGCAGGCCGACGCCGGGATTGCCGACATAGGAGAAGACGATTTTCTTCGCCATGCCCATACCGATCATCTGGTCGTAGATCAGGTCCGGCGTCATGCGGACCAGGGTCAGGTCGCGAAACCCCTGACGGATCGCCTCATGCGCCGCCGCCGTCGGGATCAGATGGGTGAAACCCTCGAAGGCGACCGTGTCATCATCGTTCAAATTCTCCGCAACGGCCTGTTTGAGCGGCAGGAATTTGACCATCGCATCGGCTCCGGGTTCAAAAAAGTTCGTATTGCGAACATATGTTTTGTATGCGATACTTTCTACGCTGGGCAAGGGCGCGGAGTCAATCCTGGCGTCGATGCCGTTCCCGCGGAGTTGAGATGGACGAAGAAGCCGCTTCCCGTGATCATGTCGGCTCGCTCGAGCGCGGCCTTGCCGTCATGGAGATCCTGGCTCGGCATCCCTCGGGCATGACGCTGACCGAAATGGCCGAGGAAGCGGGCCTGACCCGCGCCGGCGCCCGCCGCTTTCTGCTGACGCTCACCGCCACCGGCTATGCAACGCAAGCCGGCCGCGTGTTCTCGCTGTCGCCACGCTTGCTGACGATCGCCCGCACCTGGCTCGGCGGCGCCTCGCTCTGGGCCTTCGCCGCACCCATCATGCGCGCTGTCGCCGCACAGCTGAACGAGGCCTGTTCGGCGGCGATCCTGTCGGGTGCCGATGTCGTCTATGTCGCCCGTATTCCCGGCCGCCGCATCCTCAGCGTGTCGCTCGATGTCGGCACCAGGCTGCCGGCCTATTGCACCTCGATGGGACGCATCCTGCTTGCCGGTCTGACGCCTCAGGAATTGGACGCATTCCTCGGCCAGGCGACGATCGAGAGACGGACGCCGAAGACGATCACCGACAGGCGTTTGTTAGCCAACGCCATCGGCAAGGCGAAAGCGGACGGCTTTGCCATCGTCGACGAGGAACTGGAACTCGGCCTGCGCTCGATCGCCGTGCCGATCCGCGACCGGGCAGAGCGCACGGTCGCGGCCATTAACGTCTCGACGCAGTCGGCGCGGTTTTCGGTCGCGGAGATGGAACGGGAGATTCTGCCGGTGCTGCTGGAGGCCAGGCAGCGGATTGAAGATTTTTTTGTGGTTTAAGAGGCCTTCTCCAACAACCTTCACCGTCGGCGGGACAGCGCCCCCTCTGCCCTGCCGGGCATCTCCCCCTCTTGGGGGGAGATCGGACGTCACGCCGGCTTTCGCCAATCTCCAACGACGCAGGAATGGGCGAAGCCACCAATCCGCCAATCTCCCCCTTGAGGGGGAGATGTCCGGCAGGACTGAGGGGGGCGCGAAGGATCGCAGCGTTTGCACTTCGCCGCCGCCCCGCCGACCCTCAATGCTTGATGCGATCCCGCATGGCATACCACAGCATGCCGAGCACATAGAGCGGACCGCGCAGCGCCGTGCCGCCGGGGAATGGCATCGGGGTCAGCGTCGAGAACAAATCGAGCCGCGAGGCGTCGCCGGTGATCGCTTCGGCCAGGAGCTTGCCGGACAACGTCGACAGGATGACGCCCTTGCCGGAATAGCCATGCGCGAAATAGACTTCGCCATAGTGCCCGACATGCGGCAGCCTGGATGTCGTCACCGACACCAGCCCGCCCCAGGCGTGATCGATGCGGCAGCCCTGAAGTTGCGGGAAGGTGGCTTCCATATGCGGCCGCACGAAGCCGGCGATATCGGCCGGCGGTGACGGCGTGTAGCGCTCGCCGCCGCCGAACAGCAGCCGGCCGTCCGCCGACATCCGGTAATAGTTGACGACGAAGCGTGTGTCGGACACCGCGACATTGGCCGGGATGACATTGCGCTTGCCCTCCAGCGGCTCGGTGGCGACGATGTAGTTGCCGACCGGCATGATGCGGCTGTTGACGCGCGGCTCCAGCCCATCGAGCAGAGCGTCACCGGCCAGCACGACATGTTTTGCACGCACCGATCCCTTTGCCGTCGAGATCCGGATCGAAGGCTCACGCTCCAGCTTCACCGCCACCGAATTCTCATGGATGACGACGCCGGCAGCAGTCGCCGCGCGGGCAAGGCCGAGCGTGTAGTTCAGCGGATGCATGTGGCCGCCGAGCGGCTCATACATCGCGCCATGATAGGGTGTGTCGACCTTTGCTCGGGCTTCCGCCGCCGACAGGATTTCGGCGTGCGGGAACTTCATCACCCTGGCCAGGCACTCGACCTCTTCCTCGAGATCCTTGAGGTCGGAACCGTTGACCGCGCCGACCAGATGACCGGTCAGCCTGAGATCGCAATCGATGGCATGGCGCTCGATGATGTCGAGCACCAGCCCGCGCGCCTCGAAGGCAAGATCGAACAGCACCTTTGCCCGCTCAGGCCCGTAGAGCTTGACCAGTCCCTTGGCGCCCTTGCGCAGGCCGGGGATCATCTGGCCGCCATTGCGGCCCGACGCGCCCCAGCCGATCTTGCCGCCTTCGAGCAGCACCACCTTCAGCCCGCGCTCGGCGGCGTGAAGGGCGGCCGACAGGCCGGTGCAGCCGCCGCCGACGACCACCAGGTCGGTGTCGACATCGCCGACCAGCGCCGGATGGTCCGGCGCCGGATTGGCGGTGGCGACATAATAGGATTTGCCGATATCGAGGCCCGAATTGAAGCCCGTTGAACTGGAAGCCATGATCACACCTTCAGCAGCAGGTGGTCGCGTTCCCAGCTCGTCACCACGCCCTGGAACAGGTCGAGCTCGACGCTCTTGACGCGCAGATAAGTCTGGAAGAAATCCTCGCCGAGCAGTTCCCGCACCGGGCCGCAAGCCTCGAAACGATCGAGCGCCTCCTCCATCGTCTTCGGCAGCGTGCTCTTGATCTTGTAGGCATTGCCCGACGCCTCGGGCGAGCGCGCCAGTTTCTGCTCGACGCCGAGATAGCCGGAAAGCAGCGAGCCGGCGATCGCCAGGTAAGGATTGGAATCCGCGCCCGGAAGCCGGTTCTCCACCCGCCGCGCGGCGCGGCCGCCGGCCGGCACGCGCAGGCCGCAGGAGCGGTTGTCGTGCGACCATTCGATGTTGGCCGGCGCGCTGTGGTTCGGCCTGATGCGGCGGAACGAGTTCACGTTGGGCGCGAACAGCGGCATGATTTCGGGGACATATTTCTGCAGGCCGCCGATGAAGTGGCCAAACATTGCGGTGTCGGCATCGTCGCTGCCGGCAAACAAAGTCCTGCCGGCCTCGTCGATGACCGACATGTGCAGATGCATCGAGCTGCCGGCCTGTGCGGCGATCGGCTTGGCCATGAAGGTGGCGTGCATGCCGCTTTGCTGCGCTGCCTGGCGCGTCAGCCGCTTGAACAACAGCACCTTGTCGGCCAGCGGCAGCGCATCGCCATGCAGGAAGTTGATCTCCAACTGCGCGGTTCCCGACTCATGGATCAGCGTGTCGAGCGGCAGGCAGGCCGCCGCCGCATAATCGTAGATGCGGCGGATCACCGGCTCGAACTCCTCGAGCCCGGCCATATCGTAGGGATGCTGCACGGTCTCGGCGCGGCCATTGGCGCCGACCGGGGCGGTCAGCGGACGGTCCGGATCGGGATTGGGCGCGGTGAGATAGAATTCCACCTCGGGCGCCACCACCGCCCGCCAGCCGCGCTTGGCGTAGAGATCGAGCACGGCGCGCAGCACATGGCGCGGCGAGGCCATCCAGGGCCGGTCGTCCATATGGAAGGCATCGGCAAAGACATAGGCCTTGCCGGGAGCGGCACCCGGCGCCAGGCAGAGCGTCGATACATCGGGCACCATGCGCATGTCCGGATCCGAATAGGCAAAACCCTCGTCGATCGAGCCGGAATAGCGGCCGTCGATGCTGACCAGGAAAGCGCTGCTCGGCAGATAGAGCGCGCGGTCTTCAAGCGCCTGGAGGAATTTGGCCGTCGGCAAGGCCTTGCCGCGCAGGACGCCGTTCATGTCGGGCACCAGGCACTCGACTTCGTTGATGCCGTGCCGGGCCAGCCAGGCCTTGGCATCGTTGCCGCTGGAGAGCGAGATGTTCGTGTTGTTGTCAGGCATTTTCGTTCAAATCCGTATCAGAGAGAGTATGGCTTGCGCGGCCGCATCCGTTCCGGGTTTCAGCGCCATTTGGGCTGCATTGTCCTTGAGGCGGGCGCGCATGGCATCGTCGGCCAGCAGGCCGAGAATGGCTTTCTCCAACACTCCTTCGGTCCAGCCGTCACGGCCGATATGGTCGCCGGTGCCGGTCTCTTCGGCGCGTTGCGCGTTGTCGTGTCCATCCCAGCAATAGGGCATGATCAGCGACGGCACGCCGAAGCGCAGCGCTTCGCAAAAACTGTTGTTGCCGCCGTGATGGATGAACAGATCCGACTTCGCCACCACCGAGGGCTGCGGAAACCAGGCGTCGAGATAGACATTGTCCGGCACCGCGCGGTAAGCGTCGCGCAGGCCGCCGGCATTGACGATGAAGCGCGCCGGCAGCCTGTCGAACACCACCAGCATGCGCTCGATCAGGCCGACATCCATGGCACCCAGGCTGCCGAAGCTGACATAGACCAGCGGCCCGCCATTGCGCGGGAACACCGGCACCTCGAACGGCCCTTCAGAACGCACGCAGCCCTCGAGATAGACGAAGCGCGCGGGGTCGAGCGGCTCGGCACGCTCGCGGCGCACGATCGTCGGCGTCAGCAGCAGGTTGAGATCGGGCGACGTCTCGAGGAACTGACCCTTCGGCAGCGGCCCCAGTCCGGCATCCGCCCGGAAGCGGTTGAAGCGGTCATGCGCCGGCGCGCAAGCCGCCAGATACCTGGCCTCGAACGCCGCGCGTTGCGGGTCGTCCACGCCAAGCCCCGACAGATAGGGCGGCACATTGGCGTCCGGCAGCTCGGTCTCGGCGCAGGAGACGACGCGCACCCACGGACAGCCGGCGGCGGCGATCGCCGGGAACATGATGACATTGTCGAGCACCACGGCATCCGGCTTGAGCCGTGCCAGCAATTGGCGCAGCGGCGCCTCGGCATTGACCGCGGTGTCGACGATGGCCTGCCAGGTCGGAGCGACATAGGTCTCAAGCTGGTCGATCGGGCTCAGCCTGAAATGCGGCAGGTGCCGGCGCACGAAAGCCTGCCAGTAGCTCTGACGTTGGCTCTCGCTCAGCGGCTCGTCGGTTGGCAACTGGTATTCCTGGAAACCATAGTCGGCAAAGACGCCGGAGAAACCGGCATGGCAGATGAAGACGGGCCGGGCGCCTTTCGCACGCAGCGCCTGCGCGATGCCGACGCAATTCAACGCCGCGCCGAAGCTTGCTTCGGGAAACAGCGCGATGGTCGGGCTGGCTTTACGCGTCAATTAATCCTCGTCATTCCGGCCGGCTGATCGTGCCGAACAGCGCGGGAGCCCCGCGGCTGGCCGCTTGCGGTCGCTGGTTGCGGGAGAGCCGCAGATGAATGCGAAGCAGATCGGCAGCCACCTCATACTGCAGGCTTTCAAGATGGTCGAGTATGACAAGGTGTTCGCGCAGCGATTGCCGCAATCGGAAGACGTTGATGCCGGCATAGATGCCCGGCAGCCGGCGCAGCCTGAGGTGATCGGCGAGCGCGTCGGCGATGAAGCGGTTGGCGCTGCCCTCGGCGAGCATGCCGTGAAAATCGATGTCCAGCCGCTGGAACTCGCGTGTGTCGAAGGCGGCGTCCGGCAGCGTCACCAGCGCTTCCATAGCCTGGCGCAACGTCGCCGCCCGCGCGCCGTCCAGCCTGAAGCCGGGCGTCAGGATGGCCGCGGGCTCGAGCAGCAAGCGGAACTCGTAGCTGTCGCCTTGCGCTTCCGGATCGTCGGGCGTGCGCCGAAACAGCCAGGACTGGCCAGGCGCGCGATCCAGCAGATTCTCTTCGGTCAGTTTGTTCAACGCTTTTAATACCGTCTTGCGCTCGGCACTGTAGCGCCGCATCAATCCCGCGACGGTCACCGTCTGGTCCAGTCGCCGCGCCGAGCGGTCGCGCAGGATCGCCTCGGCCAACTCGTCCTCCTCGGCAGCGGGCAATTCCGTGGCAACCGAAGCCTGCGCGGTGAGGTCGATGGCCAGATGATAACCGGATTCCGCCTCCCAGCGCACGACGCCCCGTTCCGCGAGCAGACCGAGTGCCGCCCGCACCGGCGTGCGCGAGACATTGCACAGCGACGCGATCTGCTGCTCGGGCAAGCGTGCGCCGGGCTCGAAGCCGCGCTGGCGCGCCACATCCAGGATGCGCTGCGCCAGATCAAGATGGTTGGTGCGGGGTCGTCTGGCTGCGGCTTGCATGGCTGGTCCAGCGGAAAACGGATGACCGCATTGCTTTGACCGATCGCCCGAACGGACGCAATCGGCCAGTTTCCTCGGTCGTTTGACAAATTATGGATTGACGTACTTTTTTCTGCAATAGTACTGTCAACACAATCGGCGAGAAAAAGACCGAGGGAACAGGATCGAGGCAGCGGCAAGGGTCGCAAGCGTTGGTCCGGCGAATGAAATTCGACGATCAACCGAATGGGAGTCTGTCATGACCGCTGCCAGCCTGCGGCGCCGTGCGCTGAAAACATCTTCGATCGCACTTGGCCTGGCCTTGGCGCTGTCCGCGCCGGCGACGGCTGCCGACCTCGTCATTTCGAACTGGGACGGCTACATGGCACCCGACGCCATGGCCACCTTCAAGACCGCAACCGGCGTTTCGGGCGAAGTGGTGGTGCATGCCACCAATGAAGAGATCATGGGCAAGCTGATCGCCGCCGGCGGCAAGGGCTATGACGTGGTCTTTGTCTCCTCACCCTTCGCCGAGGTGCTGAACAAGCTCGGCCTGACCGAGCCGATCGACCACGCCAAGATCCCCAACCTCGCCAACCTCTATCCGGAAGCAGCCAAGCTGCCGCACGATGTCGGCAATGCCTTCTCGGTGCCCTACACCTGGGGCACCACCGGCCTCTGCTATCGCTCGGATCTGATGAAGGTCGCACCGGCCAGCTGGAGCGACCTGCTCGCGCCCTCCGACGAATTGAAGGGCAAGACCACCATGCTGGCGACCGACCGCTGGCTGCTGGCCGCCGGCCAGCTCGACAAGGGCTATTCGGTCAACGAGACCGATCCGGCCAAGATGGCCGAGGTCAAGGATCTGCTGATCTCGGCCAAGAAGACCCTGCTCGCCTATGACGACACCACCTTCTATTCCAAGCTGGTGTCCGGCGAGGCACTGATGGTGCAGGCCTGGGACGGCTGGTGCAATTACGGCATCGCCGAAAAGCCGGAGATCAAATACGTCATTCCCAAGGAAGGTTCGGACCTCTGGGTCGACACGATGGTGGTGATGAAGGCCTCCGCCAACAAGGACGCCGCCTTCCAGTTCATCAACTTCATGCTCGACGCCAAGAACCACGCCTGGGCGGCGCAGAACATCGACTACAAGGTGCCGAACAAGCCGGCCATGGAAAGCCTGCCGGCCGATTTCCTGGCAAAATTCCCCAACATGGCGATGCCGGTGGCCGATCTCGTCAAGTTCGAGCAGTTGCGTGACGTCGGCGACGCCCAGCGCGACTATTCGAAGATCGTCAGCGAGATCAAGGCTGCGCAGTAGGCGGAAGCTCCAACAGCATCCTGGAAGCAAGCTTGCGTTCCGTGTCGCCCCCCTCTGGCCTGCCGGCCATCTCCCCCTCAAGGGGGGAGATTGGCTGTGGCATCGCTTTCGCCAATCTTCGACTTTTGAGGGCAGGCGAGACATTGGAGCTGCTGATCTCCCCCCTTGAGGGGGAGATGCCCGGCAGGGCAGAGGGGGGTACTTCGTGAAGCACCAACCCTCCCGCTCGTCCCTCCTGATGGCCCCGGCGCTGGCCTGGCTCGCGGCCTTGATGGTGGTGCCGTGCGCGCTGGTACTGGCGCTCGCCTTCTTCCGGCGTGGGATCTATGGCGGCATCGAATACACCTTCACGCTGGAGAATTTCGGCCTGGTCTTCGACCCGCTCTATGCCGGCATCTTCCTCAATTCGGCGCGCATCGCCGGCACCGCGACCCTGATCGCGGTGGTGATCGGCTATGCCGCCGCCTACGCGATATCGGCGGCACCGCGCCGGTGGCAGCCAGTGTTCCTGTTCTTCGCCGTGCTGCCGTTCTGGTCCAACTATCTGATCCGCACCTATGCCTGGATCGTGCTGCTCAACCGCGAAGGCCTGATTACCCAGCTGCTGCGCTGGTTCGGCTACACCGGCGAGCCGCCGTCGATGCTCTACACCGAAGGCGCCGTCATCGCCGGCCTGGTCTATAACTACCTGCCCTTCGTCATTCTCGCCTGCTACGCGCCGCTGTCGCGACTCAACCCGGAACTCGCCGAGGCCTCGCGTGATCTCGGCGCTTCGGCAGCCACCACGTTCCGTCGTGTCATCCTGCCGCTGACCGTACCGGGCATCGCCGCCGGCGCGGTCTTCGTCTTCGTGCTGTCGATCGGTAATTTCGTCACGCCCGCGCTGCTTGGCGGCGGCCGCTTCCAGATGATCGGCAACCTCGTCTACGACCAGTTCCTGACCGCCAACGACTGGCCTTTCGGGGCGGCACTGGCGATGGCGCTGATTGCCATCATGCTTCTGGTACTGATGGCGCAAGCGCTGGCCGCCAATCGCGCCTCGGGTCACGTCACGCAAGCCGGCGGAGACACCGATGGCTGAGCGCTCCCCTGCCACGCGGCGCACGCTCTGGCTCGTGCTCAGCCTGGTCTTCGCTTTCCTCTACATCCCGATCGCCGTGCTGGTGGCGCTGTCCTTCAACGAAGGCGGGCTGCCAACGGCGTGGTCGGGCTTCTCCCTGAAATGGTACGCCTCGCTGGCCGGCAATTCGGCGATCCTGTCCGCGGCCCTCAACACGCTGATCGTGGCGCTGGTCTCGACCGCGATCGCCACTCTGCTCGGCACGCTGCTGGCGATCGGCATCGAGATGCGCCGGCAATACGGCAAGGCCCTCGAAGCGCTGATTTTCGCACCGATGATCATTCCCGACATCGTGCTGGCGATCGCGCTGCTCTCGTTCTTCTCCATGCTCAACCTGACAATGGGCCTGCACACCATCATCCTTGCCCATGTCGTCTTCAACCTCGCCTTCGTCTGCTCGGTGGTGCGCGCGCGGCTGAAGAGTTTCGACTGGTCGATCGTCGAGGCCTCCGCCGATCTCGGCGCCTCCGCGCTCACCACCTTCCGGCGGGTGACATTGCCGGTCATCGCGCCGGCGGTGATTGCAGGGGCGCTGCTCGCCTTCACGCTCTCGGTCGACGAGTTCATCATCGCCTTCTTCACCGCTGGCGCCGGCCGCGCCTCGACGACGCTGCCGATGCAGATCTACGCCATGATCCGCTTCGGCATCACGCCGGAGATCAACGCGCTGGCGACCATCGTCATGGCGGTCTCGATCACCGCGCTGACCCTGTCGCAGCGGCTCAACCGTGGGATCATCGGCCAATGAGCGAACCCCGCACTCTGCTGGCCATCGATCATGTGTCGAAGAATTTCGGCAGGGTGACGGCTGTCGACGGCATCTCGCTCGACATCCGCGAGAACGAGTTCTTCGCTTTGCTCGGCCCGTCCGGCTGCGGCAAGACCACGCTCTTGCGCATGCTGGCCGGTTTCGAGACGCCCAATGACGGGCGCATCCTGCTCGACGGACGCGACATCGCCAAAACCCCGCCCAACAAGCGGCCGGTCAACCTGATGTTCCAGTCCTACGCGCTGTTTCCGCATATGAGCGTTCGCGCCAATGTCTCCTACGGCCTGGAGATGGAACGTTTGCCAACAGCTGAAATCCGCTCCCGCGTCGATGCCATCCTGGCGACGACCGAGCTCGTCCCCTTCGCCGACCGCAAGCCGGAGCAATTGTCGGGCGGCCAGAAGCAGCGCGTCGCGCTCGCCCGCGCGCTGGTCAAGCGGCCCCGGCTGCTGCTGCTCGACGAGCCGCTCGGCGCACTCGACAAGAAGCTGCGCGGCGCCATGCAACTGGAATTGAAGCGCCTGCAGCACGAGGTCGGCATCACCTTCGTCATCGTCACCCACGACCAGGAGGAATCGCTCGTCATGGCCGACCGCATGGCGGTGCTGAAAGACGGCAGATTGCTGCAATGCGACACGCCGCACGCGATCTACGAACACCCCGCCGATCGCTTCGTCGCCGACTTCATCGGCGTGATGAATTTCGTGCCGGGCCAAGCCGCCGTCGATGGCGTTGTGGCCACGAATGGCGCACGCATATCAGGCAAGGTTCCGGCAACGCTCTCGCCCGGCGCATCCGCTGTCGCTTCGGTGCGCCCTGAGCGCATCCGGCTATTCCCATCGGCGGAAACCGCCAACCGCATCACCGGCACGGTCGAGGCGCTGGCCTATCAGGGGCTTGACCTGCAGCTGCATGTCCGCACGCCCCTGTCGCCAAAACCGTTCCTGGTGCGCGTCACCGCAGACGCCGCCGACCGCCGGCCGGTCTCGTCGGGCGACCAGGTCGAACTCGGCTGGGATGCCGCCGATGTCAGAATTTTCGCAGAATGACAGGAGAAGCCTGATGGCGCAGAAGACGATCGCGTTTTTTCCAGAAGCCGCCTACGGCCC